>CALFYH010000266.1 GCA_937952155.1 uncultured Saprospiraceae bacterium | reverse complement strand
GATAAAATTGATTATGTGCTTGATATTATAAAACATGTTGAGCAAATACCAATTAAGTTTTTAAAACATATGGAAGGCACAGATGGTTTATTTGAAATTAGGGTTAAGACAACCTTTAAAAGCGTAAGAATATTTTGTTTTATTGACAAGGAAACATCATCATTTTAACAAACTGTATAGAAAAGAAAAGTCAAAAAACACCCAAAAATTCAATAGATTTAGCCGTTAAACTCAAAACAGAATACTTTAAAAATAAAAATTAATCATGAACAATTTAACAACTTTCGAAGAGCATTTAGACAAGCATAGGGGCAAAATTGGTAGCGAAGAAAGAACAAAATTTGATTCAGATTCTTTAGCTTTTAGAATTGGCGTGATGCTTCAAGAAGCTCGAAAAGAAGCAAAAATGACCCAGGAAGAACTTGCTGATAAAACAGGAACGAAAAAAAGCTATATTTCAAGGATTGAGAGTGGTAAAAGTGATATCCAATTGTCAACCTTTTATAGAATCATAGAAATGGGATTAGGTAGAACTTTAAATATTGTAATCGGATAAAAGAATACGCTCATGCTGGCGCCAGTCATGCAAAAGCCTGAAAAATATGTAATTGTTGCCTTCCTAGGATCTTTACTTCATTTATCATATCAAAACGAGTTAATACTTTATCAATACCTACACCACTATGACAAACAAATAAATTGACTAATTTTGCTCTGATATCCTGTCAGAAGATGCGATCACTTAGGTTTTTTATTTTAGGCACTTTACTAATTCTGCTCCATTTTTGGGGTAGCGCACAGCATATACCCGATCTTATCAATTACAAAGTTTCTGATTACAAGGCCCATAATCAAAACTGGGCTGTCTCACAGTCGCCTGATGGATGGATTTATTTTGCCAATACTGATGGATTGCTCGCTTTTAATGGCAATCAGTGGCAGAAATATGCCTTGCCAGATTATAATATCATTCGAGCAGTGTATTGTCATCAGGATCCTTTGTATTGTTATTCTGCATTTTAAAATTAGTTTAATCAGGCACATGTTTTAAGAGTTCTTCTAGTTCTTTGTCAGTAAGGTTATTTTTTTCTGATTTTTCGTAGATTGAAAGTAAATAAACAGTTTTTTCACGAATTACGATATTCGTTATTATTCTAGCGCCGCCACTTTTACCTTTACCAGTTGAAGCAATCGATATTCGGATTTTATAGCAGCTTTTACCTAATTTTAAACCCTGTTCTGGATTATCTTCAAGACTTTCAAATAGATCAAAAAATTCTTCTTTTAGAGATGGGTATTTTTTAGTTAAACGCTTTATTTGCCTTTCAAAAGGTGGAATCTAGTCTTTAATGAGAAGGAAACATCTCGATTTGCTGTGTACAATTGGGAAAAACATGTAGCCAATGCATGGACTGTAGATAATCCTTCTACCTCCGAACCACGAGTAACCAATGGCGGACACAATTACAGACCTAGCGACAGATTCCTCCAAAATGGATCCTACTTCAGGTTGCGGACAGTGAGTTTAGGTTATACTTTTCCTGCTTCTTGGATTTCTAAGGTAAAAATGGAGTCGTTTCGCATCTTTGTATCTGGCACAAATTTATGGACAAACCAAGAATTTTCTGGCTACAATCCTGAGTTCCCAAATAGTAAAAGTCCATTCAAAGTTGGATTTGATGATGGTACATATCCTATAGCCAAGTCTTTCCAAATTGGCCTTGAAACTAAATTTTAAAATCATTTTTTTAATAATAAAAAGTATTGAAAATGAAACAGTTAATAAATACAATAAATGGATTTTCTAATGTGGAATTGAGATTCAAAATGACTAAAAGATTATTGATTATATTTACCGTTATTTTTTCGTTACAAGCGTGTAGCGAAGATTTTCTAAATAGAGATCCTAAAGGTAATCTCACAGCGGAGACATTCTTTGAAAATGAACAACATGCCATTTGGGCTACCAATGCCATTTATGCCAATTTTCGGTCATGGGAATATTGTGGTTTGCCATATTTAGGTGCCACAGACATCGTAAGTGATGACTCAGACAAGGGAAGCACAGAAACGGATGGACCATATCTGAAGGAAGTGGATGATTTTCAGTTTGATGCAACCAATCAAACCTTTTCAACCATCTGGAAAGGCCACTATCAGACAATAGCTAGATCAAATATCGCAATCAATCGTATTCCCGATATAGATATGAAAGCTGAATTAAAGGAAAGACTAATAGGAGAAGCAAAATTTTTACGTGCTTTCAATTATTTCAGACTTGTGCAGTGGTTCGGTGATATTCCACTGGTATTGACACAACTTGCTGATGATCAATATTTTTCGCAGAAGCGCCATGCAAAAACAGAGATTTATACGCAAATAGAAAAAGATTTGTTAGACGCTATTTCAGCCCTTCCAGAAAGGAGTAAATACAAATCAGAAGACTTAGGTCGCGCCACAAAAGGTGCTGCAAAAGGTATATTGGCAAAGCTGTACATGTTGGATAAAAAATATGATAAGGCATTGGTTCTATGTGAGGAAATAATCAAAAATGGAGAATATTCCTTATTGCCCAATTACAACCAGATATTTACACAAGCAGGAGAAAATGGTGCTGAGAGTGTGTTTGAAATTGGTGCGGTAGCTTTACAAGCATCAGTAGTAGGCTCAGGAGCTACACCATACAATATGGTACAAGGTGTACGCGGTGTACCTAATTTAGGTTGGGGATTCAATCGTCCAAGTGATGACTTGATAGCCAATTATGAAGCAGGTGATCCAAGGAGACAAGCTACCATCATTTATGTAGGTGAGGTACTTCCTGATGGCTCTACTATTGTTCAAGATAATCCAGAAATTTTGGATGAAAGATTTAATCAGAAAGCATGGGTAGGAAGTCATCCAGGACTTCAAGACAATGGTCCGGGCAATACAAGATTGCTTCGATATGCAGATATTATTTTGCTAGCAGCAGAAGCCGCCAATGAATTGGGAAATGCATCTAAAGCATTAGAATACGTCAATATGACACGAAAAAGAGCTCGTGGTACCAATAATTTTATCTTAAAAGACCTTACAATCACAGATACAGATGCGTTGCGCACAGCCATCAGACGAGAGCGTAGGTCTGAACTCGCTTTGGAGCAACATAGATGGTTTGATTTACAACGTTGGGGCATTCAAAAGGAAGTTATGATCAAAGTTGGCAAAACATTTGTGTCCAACAAACACGAATTATTTCCTTTACCAAAGACAGAGATTGATTTAGGTGGCGGTAGTTTAAACCAAAATCAAGGTTATTAATTTTTTCCAATTGTCAATTATGATAATGATTCGACTGTTTATATTTTTGTTTGTTCCTTTCTTAGCAATAGGACAAAACATCCTTATTACTCAATCTGATACCTACGAACGACATACAGAGTTGAGATGGGATGTACAAAATTTGACGAATGCGGAATATTTCAGAATTATGAGATCTTTTGACAACAAAGCATTTTCTCCCGTCAAAACAGTTACTTCCATGACTTATATGGATTTTAGTTCTACAGACAAGTTGGATACATTTTACTATTATATTGAAGCACTGTCTGGTCTGAATCAGTCTTTAGCAATCTCAGATACTATCCAAGCAATTGAGTTCTCTATGACAGATGAACAACTGATGGATATGGTGCAAAGATATACATTTAGGTATTTTTGGGATGAAGGGCATCCTGTTTCTGGCATGGCTCGAGAGCGGAACAATAGTGGAGATATCGTAACCACGGGCGGATCTGGATTTGGCATTATGGGTATTTTAGTTGGCATAGAAAATGGATATATCACTAGATCAGAAGGTGCAAATCGGATTGTTAAAATCATTAGTTTTTTGCAATATGCTGAAAAATTTCATGGCGTTTTCCCACATTGGATGAATGGCCGAACAGGGAAAGTCGTACCATTCAGTCAGTATGATAATGGCGGAGACTTGGTAGAAACAGCTTTCCTTATGCAGGGACTTCTTGCAGCAAAGCAGTTTTTTGCTGAAAATAATAATACAGAAAAGGCGATCCGACAGATCATCACCAAGCTGTATGAAGATGTAGAGTGGGATTGGTATTCTAAGAATAATTCTGGTGTTTTGTACTGGCATTGGTCTCCCAACTATGCGTGGCAAATGAATTTTCCATTGCGTGGATATAATGAAGCATTGGTTGTGTATTTATTGGCTATTGCTTCACCTACACATTCAGTGCCAGCTTCCTATTATCATAATGGATGGGCTGCAGCCAATAATTATAAAAACGGAAATACATGGTTTGGTCATAAACTGTTCGTAGGACCTGCTTATGGAGGACCTTTGTTTTTTGCACATTATTCGTTTTTGGGTTTCGACCCGAGAGGCATCAAAGATAAATATACCAATTATTTCGACAATAATAGAAACCACACACTTATCAATCGTGGTTGGTGTATTTACAACCCGCTGAAACATAAAAAGTATAGTGAAAATTGTTGGGGACTTACGGCATCTGACAATCCATTTGGGTACTCCGCACATGAGCCTGGAAGTCGAGATAATGGCACGATCGCACCTACCGCAGCCCTTTCATCTATGCCATATACGCCAACTGAAAGTATCGCTGCACTGCGGCATTTTTATTTTGAGGAAGGCGAAAGTTTGTTTGGACCAAATGGATTTTATGATGCATTTAATGGAGATCAAAATTGGGTAGCTGATTCCTATCTTGCCATCGATCAAGGGCCTATACTGGTTATGCTACAAAATCATCGCACAGAGTTGCTTTGGAAGATGTTTATGAAAAACCCTGAGATAAAGCCTGCATTGGATGCAATTGGCTTTTTGCCAGATTTGACTTCCACATCTGAAGCAAATGATATTAATAAAATGGCCTTATACCCAAATCCAACTTCAGGTAAGGTGAAATTGGTCTTCGATCGAGAAAGACCTAATCAAATTATTATATTTGATAATACTGGCAACATAGTAAAAAACTTTAATAGCTTGGTTGAGATAGAAGTCCTAGAAGAGATCGAGTTAATACCTAGTTTATATTTTATTCAAGCCAATTTTGAAGGAAATACGGAGATAATAAAACTGATAGTCCATTAAAAATATTGGCAAATAGTTTTTCGCTAGATTTTCATGAAAATAAATATTAAAAATAATCGTAATGTGTTAAAGTTTCAATAATTTTGCAGCCTTATGGCAATGTCTCCTTGACAAAGTCGTTTAATTACAATATCTTTATAAAAATTTTAACCCATGATCATCTTCACAATTGCCTTGATGATACTAATCATGTTTGGGGATAGAATTCTCAACGAGGCGTAAAAGACAAAGGCAGATCTCGTCCCCCTGAAATCTGCCTTTTTTATTTTTTTTAATAAAAATTTAATTTCAAGTTGCTTATTTAATCAGGCGGTGTTAAAAATATTATTTTGAAATTAATATTTATTATAAATTTAAATAACGTAGTTTTGAATATTATTTACTTTGTCTGAAGTAAAGGCTTTAAATTATTTTTAGTATAAAATCAACAATTCTTTGTTTTAAGGTATCTATTACATAACTTTACATCGACTTAGGTGTACTATGTCCGAAGATACACAGTCAGGCGGTTCCCTCCGTGCGAATAACATTTTGGCATTCTGGAAAGAAATTTCCAGTAATTTTATTATTCAAACCATATTAAACCATTAGAATGAATAGGTTTTTACTCTTTTGTATTGTTTTGGTGTCAATGATACACAATTCTTATGCTTCAACTGAAGCTGGAAAATTAACTGTTAAATACAATTTGTGTATATTAGATGCATCGGGAGCTCAAATTGAAAAATTTGGCCAACTAGGTTACGACAAATTAACGTTGGTACCGCCATTTGTATGTCCAGGAGATCTTATTGTCAATGGTGCTAATATGGGCACTTTCAATAATGGTAGTTACTCAGATGTTTTTTTTAGACTAGTACTTGCCGCAAACCAAGGTGTAAGTCTCACTTTAACAGGTACTGATGCGGAGATGGAAGTTATATCTGTTTGTACACCTACACCGCCTTATGGAACAGGTGTCACTAATTTAGAGTTTTGTGGGCCACAAAACTTAATAATAAGAGTGCATAACACAATGTCAAATTCTGCAGGCACATTTACCCTAACGGCATCCATTTATACCTTAGGTGTGTCAAATATAACAAGAACAGAAACAAGTGGAACGACAAACAATGATGGTAATTTGTGTGAAGGAGACGACGTAACGCTTCAGGCATTTTTAACTGACCCAAATGTTCCTGGTCCTGATTATTCTTGGGATGGACCAAATGGTTATACAAATACAGGAAATCCAATCACCATAGATCCTGTTGATCCGAATCATACAGGCACATATACCGTCACCGTTACCGATGACAATGGATGTACCTTTTCATCCTCTACAACCTTGACAATAAATGAATTGCCAGTATTTACAATAGAAGATACTGAGACATCAGGTGTAGCCAACAATGATGAAACAGTGTGCGTTGGTGATCCATTTACGTTGACAGCAAATTTTACAGTTGGAGCGGGTAATACATACGCTTGGAATTTACCAGATGGATCATCATCAACAACACATCCATTGAGCATATCAGCAGCTACAATAGCAGCTCACAATGGAACCTTCAATCTTACGGTAACCGATGCAAGTGGATGTACGAGTACATCTTCTATAATGATGACAATCGAAGCTTTACCAGCAGTCTCAAATACGGAGTTGAGAGCATGTGCAATATCTGAAGGATCTACATCAGGTGATTTTGTATTGGAGGATGCGGAAGAAGTACCGAATTATCCCACAAATCAGAATTTCACAGCTGAAATAGATAATGGCAATGCAATGACGGTTACTTATCACTTGTCATTAGCTGGCGCTCAAACTGGAACTGCAAATGCATCATCAGGAGTATTTACTGATGGTACAATAATTTATGCGCGAGTCGAGGACCCAACCACATTATGCTTTGATGTTGCCCAAATAACATTGACAGTAGTAGATTTACCCGATGCAGTTAATACAGAATTACGTGCATGCGAGGATCCAAACAACTTGGGCTTTGCAGACTTTACATTAACAGATGCAGAATTAACACCTGCGTATCCTGCAGGCAATTCCAATTTTACAGCTGATATAGACAACGGAGGTAGTGGAATCACTGTAACCTACCATGGATCACAAAGTGATGCCGACAATAATGTTGGAGAAATATTTGATGGCCCTTATGCTAATGGAACGATCGTATATGCAAGAATTGAAGATAATACAACAACATGCTATAATGTAGCAGAAGTATTACTTACAGTAGTATTACCTCCAACGGCAAATGATACAGAACTAAAAGAGTGTGAAGATCCCGCAGGCTCTGGAATGGCGATGTTTACGTTGACAGATGCTGAGTTGGCACCAGGCTTTCCTGCGACCAATTCAAATGCTACTGCGGATGTAGATAATGCAGCTACTCGGAATGTAACATACCATGCTTCACAAGCAGATGCAGAAGACAATGTAGGTGCTATAGGGAATGGAAGTTTTTCAGATGGGACGATAGTATATGCAAGGGTAGAAGATGCTGCTACTGGTTGTGCAGGAATTGCAGAAGTTTTGCTTACGGTATTAGAGGCGCCAGATCCAGAGATACAATTTATGGGATCGCCAAGTGATTTTACGATATGTGCTGATGAAGCCTTCAGTTTGGATGTTGTGACCACTACAGGTACAGCGCCATACACTTATATGTGGACACTTCCAAATGCCTCAACAGCAACTGGCAATCCCTATACAGGCACAGCAAATCAAGCCATGCATAATGGTAATTGGGTAGTTACAGTTACGGATGCTAATGGATGTACAGGTACAGACAATATACAAATGACAGTTGATCCAGCGCCAACCAATAATAGTTGTGGAACAGCTTCAGATTTAGGTTCTGGTACATCACCAATAAGTGTATCGGGCGATAATACATGTGGAGGAACAGGAGGTGGATGTAGTAGCCCAGATAATGAGTCAGTAGTATATTATACTTACACGGTACCTGCTGATGGAATAACAGAACTTTTTGTTCAAGTAGGAGCGCCACACATGGTATCTGTGGACTTAGCATGTGGAGGAGGCGGATGTGCAAGCGAGGAGACAATAGTTTGTCCTGTAAAAGGGGCGACATATTATATAGCTGTTAGTTCATCTGAGGCAAATGAAGGTCCATTTAATTTGTTAGTAAGACCTATTATTCAAACGCCTGATATAACTGGTGTCGTGTACATAGATCTTGATGCTAGCGGAACCTTTGGTGGTACCGATGTAGGATTTCAAGGCGCACCAGTCCAGCTATTGCAAGGATGTCCAGGCGGAGCAGTAGTAGCAACAACAACAACAGATGGAATGGGAAATTATTCATTTACAGGTCTAGCCCCTGGCAGCTATACTGTACAAGTAGATCAAGCAGGAGCCGGCGCACCTCAAGGTAGTTCTGTACCAAAGAATTGTTGTTTGATCGTTGATCCTTGTATGCCAGATGCTGTCCTAGAATGTGAAATGGGTTATCCACCTCCAGACTGTGCTTCTAATCCATATTCGGTTGATAATTTTTGTGATGACGCTTATAATAACCCACTTTGTAACTTGACTGTAATTGGAGATTTTGCATGCGGACAAAATCCACCAGATCAGGGTCCTTGGTCTGGTCAAGCCCATTGTGGAGGTGTGTATCATAATACATCCTTTTATGGATTTGTGGCAGGGACTGGTGATTATAGTATCCAATTTACAATTTTTGCTTGTGCTGGTTCAGGAGTTCAGTATGGTTTGATGGATGTATGTAGTCCAGGTGGTCCATATGTTATTTGTAACGGTAATGCTAACACAGGCACTGTAACCGTACCTGCAGCTCAGCTAGAACCATGTAAAACATATGTATTTTGGATTGATGGATTTTCTTCATCTGTTTGTAGTTATTATATACAGGTGGTAGGTAATTTTAATGTTTGCGAAATTCCTCCAATAGAAGATATCACAATAGATCAAGGGTGTACACCTTTTTGTCCAATACTTGGAACACTTCCAGTTACAGTAGTAGGTGCCCCTGGACCTCCGAATTTGGAGAATATCAATGGGGTAACTTTACATTGGGATATTAATTTTAATGGGGCTCCGTATATAAGTACAATGACTCAGGCAAATACAGATGGCTTAACTATAGATATTCCATTTATCCAAGCAGGAGAATACGAAATTTGTGTGCGCACAGAACATCCATGTCCTGGGCTTTCTGACCCATTCTGTAAGACCTTTGTGTTTGAAGATCTCGCACCAGTCTATAAAGAATATAAAATCTGTACCGCAGACTTTCCATGGGAAGGCGAGGTGGATCCGCTCACAGGAGAACCAGTATTGGATGTATATGGTAACCAATGGGCTTGGTTTGGTGGTGCGATAGATTTGGCCCAAATCCGGACTACACCACCGACATTCAATTTTAGCAGTGAATATACCAATGAGTGCGGATGTAGATATACCCAAAACTTAAGAATATTAGAAGTAGGCACCTCTACGGGCACAGATTCTATAGCAATATGCCAAAACCAAGTACCTTTCATGTATCATGACACGACGTTTGCAACAAGTTTTGACAATTTGTTGTACAAATTAAAGGGCGTAACGACAAAAAATGGATGTGATTCCTTGGTGAGTATTACGACTCGAATATTAGATATGGGCGGCACGATAAATGATGAGTGTATTTTGGGAGGCCTTAAGATGCAATTCAACATGGGCTTGCAATACATTGCTGCAGATAGAGATTCAATCAAATTTGCATGGAAAAATGCAGCTGGAACAGTGTTGATAGATAATGATAGTGATAGTACGAATATAGTAGTCCCTTCACCAGGCACTTACACACTTGAAATAACAGTTTATAAATTTGGATCATCGTGCACATTTAGCTTTAATCACACCATTGACTTGACTGGAAGATTCCCGTCAGCGCCTCTAGCTGATAACTGGCCATTGAAAATATGTGAGAATGATAATACAGCAACTTACAATGTGTTGACACCAGATCCAAATTTGATATATTTATGGACAGTGCCAGCTACAGCTACTAAGGTACAGGATGATAGTACCGGCACCTTGGTTGTGCGTTGGAATGGACCGTCAGGCGGTAATATTTGTGTTAAAGCCAGAAACTTATGTGGAGATGGTCCCGAAACATGCCTACCAGTGGTGTATGTGGATATGATAGATCCAGCCTTTAGTCTTGCTACAGAAGTATGTAAAGATGGTACTACACCAATAACGGCGACGAGTACACATACAGCTACACCAGTAGTATATAACTGGGATTTTGCTGGAGGAGTCTCATCCAATACAAATGGCACAGGTCCTGGGCCTCATAACGTTTCATGGAATTCAATAGGCACTAAAACAGTTTCACTTTCAGTTTCAGAAAATGGATGTTTGGGCAATCCAGTTACAAAAGACATAGAAGTAAAAGAAACTCCGCCACCACCAGTAATAAGTTGTGCTGGTACAACATCAAGTAGTGTGACTTTTGAATGGACAGCGGTTCCAGGTGCTGTAAGCTATAAGATTCATAGAGTAAGTGGTTCAAATAAGCCAGGTAGCTTCATAGGTCAGACCAAGTATGAAGTTACTGGACTTAATCTCAGTGATTGTGTGGAAATCAAGGTAGAAGCAGAAATGAATCAAATTTGTCCTAATCCAATTTCTGTAGAACATGAATGTTGTGCACAAGATTGTGGTACGCTACCTACGATAACCATCAGCCCGATCGGCCCTATTTGTTTGCCAGGCACGAATGTGAATTTGGATCAAACTTTGGTGACTGTCACGCCACCTGTAGCAAATAGTACTGGCGCATTTACAGTTAATGGGACAGCAGCAACAGTATTTAATCCAACGACCTTGGGCGCAGGTACACATACTGTACAATATACATTAACTTGGGATAACAATAGATGTAGTCAAAGTGGTGTCACCCAAGTGATAGTACGCCCAACACCTACATCGGACTTTACAGTAGGCCCAGGAGGATGTGTGCTTGATCCAGTTACAGTAACTTATACAGGTGGAACAACGGGTGCAGTATATACTTGGGATTTTGGTGCTGATAAAATAGGTAATTATAACGGGCCTGGTCCGCATCAGGTACTATGGACAAACGCAGGCACCAAAACAATTACCTTAACAGTAACAAAAGATGGTTGTACCTCAACAGTGACAACAAAGACAGTAACTGTAAATCCAGTTTTGGCGGCTCCAGTAGTGACTTGTGCCGATCAAAGGATAGATGGTGTCACTTTTGGATGGACATCAGTAGCGAATGCAAGCGGATATAATATCAAAGTCGATATAGTAGGAGGCGCAAATGTGTTTACAGGAACAGTGACAGGAACCACCTACGATGTTCCAAATTTGTCAGAAGGCACCCAAGTGGTAATAACAGTGACAGCTATAAGCAACAATGGATGTCCAAATACAACAGGAACAATAACATGTAAAGCAACGGCCTGTCCGAATGCTAAGATCATTTTCCCTAATAAAGTGATCACACAATGTCTTACTCCGAATTTACCATTGATACAATTGCGTGATTCAATTACAAATAATCTACCGAATGTGGTACCAACTGTTATGTGGAGTAGTAGTAATCCATTGACCAATAGTGCGATCAATAATGCTGTAGATCCTGCCACATTTAATCCACAGATTGCAAAAGAAGGCAATCATACGCTAGTATTTACCTATCAGCAGAAGGATTGTATATGGAAGGATTCGATACTAGTAGTCTTGAAACCAACGCCAGTAGCATCATTCACATCCGATGACAAGATTTGTGTCAGTGATCCATTGCTGGTAACCTATACAGGTACTTCCACTACAGGACGAGTATTGACATGGGATACGGATGACGCAGTCAAAACAGACATAACAGCGACAACATTTAACTTTAAGTGGGCGACAGCGGGTACCTATACGGTAGGACTAGAAGTAACGTTAAATGGATGTAAATCAGATCCGTTTACCAAAAATATTACAGTAGAAGATTTAAATGCAGGCCCAGTGATAAGCTGCCAAGAAAGTTTAGATAAGATAGTATTTAATTGGACGAGCGTGCCATGTGCATCAGAGTATGAAGTATTCATCAATGGAGTATCAAAAGGCAAACAGACAGGACTCACTTACACAGCCAGCGGACTTGCAGAAGGAGAAATGGTAGAACTACAGATCAAATCAACTTCTACGTGTGAGTGTCCGATACCAACAGTCATGCAAACTTGTACAGCCAAGGCATGTCCATCGGTAGTAAGATCGGA
>CALFYH010000265.1 GCA_937952155.1 uncultured Saprospiraceae bacterium | reverse complement strand
ATAGCCGTGATAGGCAAAAAATTCAGCACCTTTGATGGCTACTTTTGTTTTCATATTTCGATGATTTATGGACAAATATAGTCAAATACTTTTTTCACTTAGATTTCCGATTGCTTATTATTATAAAATTATACTTAGATATCATTAAAGTTACTTTCAAGCTTTACCTTTGCGACACGTTCTAAATTGTTTATATGGATAAATGAAATCCTTATTTTGAAATTTATATAATTCAAACAAATGTTATCTCAAAATAATTAACCTTAAATCCTCATAATATTGCCTAACCAAAATAAATTTTATTAATAAAAATGAGCCACAACATTAAAAAATCATCAAAAACAGATCTATACGAATATCACGATTACTACAATATCGACGAATTACTTAGCGAAGATCATCTACTGGCCCGTGATGCAGTACGTGAATGGGTAAAACAAGAAGTCAGCCCTATAATCGAAGATTACGCTAATAGAGCAGCATGTCCAGTCCATCTATTCAAAGGTCTTGCGGAAGTAGGTGCTTTTGGACCTAGTCTTCCGGTCGAATATGGTGGTGGCGGCATGGATGAGATCGCTTATGGTATCATCATGCAAGAACTAGAGCGTGGAGACTCTGGAATCAGGTCTATGGCATCTGTTCAAGGGTCGCTAGTCATGTACCCGATATACAAATATGGCAATGAAGAGCAACGCAAAAAATACCTTCCAAAACTTGGCAGTGGTGAGTTTATCGGTTGTTTCGGACTGACAGAGCCTGATCATGGTTCGAATCCTAGCGGGATGATAACCAATATCAAAGATGATGGCGATGCGTACATCCTTAACGGTGCCAAAATGTGGATCACCAATTCACCTGTTGCAGATATCGCAGTAGTTTGGGCCAAAGATGAGCAAGGAATCATCCGTGGTATGATCGTTGAGAAAGATATGAAAGGTTTTTCAGCACCTGAGATTCATGGCAAATGGTCACTTCGTGCGTCAGTGACTGGCGAACTTGTTTTTGAAGATGTGAGAGTACCAAAAGCCAATATGCTACCTAACATCCAAGGGCTGAAAGGACCATTAGGATGTCTGTCAAAAGCCAGATATGGTATAGCTTGGGGCGCTGTCGGTGCAGCCTTAGATTGTTATGATTCGGCACTCAGGTACAGTAAAGAGAGAGAACAATTCGGTAAAAAACTTGGGCAGTTTCAGCTTACACAAAAGAAATTGGCTGAGATGATCACTGAAATAACCAAAGCGCAATTGCTGAGCTGGAGATTAGGTACATTGGCAAATCAAGGTAAAGCGACACCAGCACAGATATCAATGGCTAAAAGAAATAATGTAGCAATGGCACTAGAAGTAGCACGTGAAGCGCGTCAAATGCACGGTGGAATGGGCATCACCGGCGAGTATCCGATCATGAGACACATGGCAAATCTAGAATCAGTAGTCACTTATGAAGGTACACACGATATACACTTGTTGATTACTGGTATGGACGTTACTGGATTTAATGCCTTTGGGTAAGATAATAATTTAAGGGTTGAGTGATTTATGATAATTTTTATCAATTACTCAACCTTTTTTCATTTTCTAGTAAAACAGACAAACACAGAGCACGTTGTGGACGATATTAGTGTTCTCAAGATAAATCAAGTACACAGATTATTTACAGTCTCATTTCATTATTTAAAACACTTTAATGTCGATGCCGTTTTGTAACGAAGTTGCCTTATGATGGTATAATTAACTCCACTCATCATCATACAATTTCCGCCTTTTTCGAATCTTTTCCATCTACATTTTAAATAAATTATCTATCAACATTCGAAATGTCGTATCTTTGCACCACAATAAAAAATATTCTCTATCATGTTTAATTTAGTATTTGGTTTAGGCGGTCAGGAATTGCTCGTTATTGGTCTGATTATCCTTGTTTTTTTCGGTGGTAAAAAAATTCCGGAATTGATGAGAGGACTCGGTAGCGGTATCCGTGAATTCAATAACGCCAAAAATAATATTGAAGCTGAAGTAAAGGAAAATATGAAAGAATTGGACAAAAAATAAGTCCACTCTTTTTCTATTTATATAAATTTTGTCCTTTATTTTCTGTTTAACTTCACCAGTCTGAAGGTGATTATTCTTTGATATCAGGATAATTCATCGAGTTTACTCTATAATTAAGTCCACTACCTTTAACTTCCTGATTCCATTTCAGCAGAATTTTTATTTAAAATACGTACTTTTGTCGCTTTATTGGTCAAAAAGTAATTTCTAATGGCAAAAAGGATCAGAGTAAAGGATATTTTTAGTGCAGCAACCAGCCAAAACTACAAGGTGATGGGCTGGGTACGAACGTTCAGAAACAACCAGTTTATCGCTTTGAATGATGGTTCATGCTTAGCCAATCTACAAGTAGTGGTCGATAACGACAAGACAGATGCCGATATCATCAGACGCATCACTACGGGTGCTGGTATCATGATAGATGGTAAGCTTATCGAATCTCAAGGCAAGGGACAAACTGTGGAGTTATTGGCAGAAAACATTACTATCCTTGGTGATTGTGATCCAGAAACTTATCCAATCCAGCTAAAAAACAGACCAAGCCTAGAATATCTTCGTGAAATCGCCCATTTGAGGTTTCGGACCAATGCTTTTAGTGCCATATTTAGGGTGAGACATGCATTATCTTACGGTATTCATAAGTTTTTTAATGATCGTCATTTTGTCAATATTCATAGCCCAATCATTACAGGTAGCGATGCTGAAGGTGCAGGAGAGATGTTTCAAGTGACGACCTTGGACATCAATAATCCGCCGAAAAATGAAGATGGAAGTATCAATTACAAAGAAGATTTTTTCGGCAAAGCAACCAATCTCACCGTTTCTGGTCAGTTAGAAGCGGAATTGGCAGCTTTGGCACTAAGCAATGTATATACCTTTGGTCCTACGTTTAGGGCAGAAAACTCTAATACAACTAGGCATTTAGCGGAGTTTTGGATGATAGAGCCTGAAGTAGCCTTCAATGACCTGCATGATAATATGGATCTCGCTGAGGATATGTTGAAATATTTGATTCAGTATGTTCTTGACCACTGTGCCGAAGATTTAGCATTTTTAGAACAAAGGCTCATGGATGACGAGAAAACCAAACCACAAGCTGAGCGTTCAGAAATGTCATTGATAGAAAAATTGAAATTCTGTCTTGAGCATCCTTTTGAGCGATTGACATATACGGAAGCCATAGAAATATTAAAAAATTCCACGCCTAATAAAAAAGGAAAATTCCAGTATCCTATCGAAAAATGGGGCGCTGATCTACAATCCGAACACGAGCGATATTTGGTAGAAAAGCACTTCAAGAAACCAGTTATTCTAACCAATTATCCAGCTGCGATCAAAGCGTTTTATATGAGACAAGATGATCCTAAAGAAGGTGTGCCAGGACCGACAGTATCTGCAATGGATATCTTATTTCCGGGTATCGGTGAGATCATCGGCGGATCACAGAGAGAAGAAAGATATGATCTTTTGGTGAGACGGATGGATGAAATGCACATTCCTGCCGAAGAGATGTCGTGGTTTCTAGACACTAGACGTTTTGGTAGTGTACCACATGCAGGTTTTGGTCTTGGGTTTGAACGATTGGTGCTTTTTGTGACAGGGATGACCAATATTCGTGACGTGATTCCATTCCCGAGATTCCCTGGAAATGCAGAATTCTAATCAAAATACTGCTGGATTAAGTTCCAAAATACTCAAATATCTTGCTGAGCTTTTGGTTGTAGTTTTTGGCGTGTATCTTGGCTTCAAGGCCAATAATTATGCTAATGAACTTACGCAGAAGGATTACGTAAATGCGACTATTAAAGAGATGTATCATAGTCTTGAGCAAGATATCAAGGATGCTGAGCTGAATATGGAAGGTCACCGAAGAGGTCTTGTCGCAGTGCAATATTTTTTTAAATTGGTCCAAAATAAATCTGTTGACATAGATTCTTTTGATATTTATTATCATCGGCTTACACGCAACTTTATCAGCGTGCAAAATACTTCACCTTTCGAAACTATAAGGTCCAAAGGTTATAATGTCATTGCAAATGATTCTCTTCGTAGAAAAATGGTTAAACTTTATGATTTTCAGTATGAAATGCTAGAAAAAATTGAAGAAAAATATCAGCCATCACAAATTTATGCCAATGAATCACATTATATCAATGATTTTCTGGATAATTCACTTCATTTTGATAAAGATCTAAAATTAGTAAAAATCACGCAACCTTTAGATATTTCTCAAGGTGATCGAAGTCATCTGATTCTTGTATTGAAAAATATTTATTTTACAAGGTATTTTAATATTTCCGTTTATACTGAAGTGATCAATGACATGAAGTCCTTAAGATCTAACATAGCTCAAATATATCCCTTAGTTTTGGAAAAATGATATCGGCTCGTCCCTATATTAAGTCGGTATTCTTCCAAGATGAAGAGACCAAAAATAAATCTGGATATCCCTATGAAATACCTGCTATTCGACAGTGCGAAGAAATCCGATTTCATGCTGATGTGACCTTTTTTATTGGTGAAAACGGCAGTGGCAAAAGTACCTTGCTAGAAGCTATGGCTATTGCTTATGGTTTTAATCCTGAAGGTGGCACCAAGTCAGCACAGTTTGAAGTACACAATACTCATTCAGATTTGCATAAGGAAATCAAACTATCGAAAAGTTTCAAAATGCCTGGAGATGCCTACTTCCTGAGAGCTGAGAGTTTTTATAATGTGGCGACGAAAGCTGAGGAATTTGGAGTACTCAAATCTTATGGTGGAAAATCGCTTCATGCACAATCACATGGTGAAGCATTTTTGGCTACGTTGATGCACAAACTCACTGGAAATGGCTTGTATCTACTCGACGAACCTGAAGCAGCATTATCTCCTGCTCGTCAGCTTACAGCCCTTAGTCTTATCCACCAGTTGGTACTGCAAGATTCGCAGTTTATTATAGCTACTCATTCGCCCATCATCATGGCATATCCCAATGCGATGATTTACGAATTTAGTAAAGATGGCATTCGTCAGATAGATTACAAAGAAACAGATCACTATCTCATCACCAAGTCATTTCTAGACAATCCAGACATCAGTTTGAAACTTTTGATGGAGAATGAGTGAGGAAATTTCTTATGTTTGGTTTTTATTTAAATTGAATGGTTAATGGATAAGCCTCTGCTAAAAGTTGATTTTAACCATTTTTAATATTAGACTTTTTATCAAATCTTTGTTATATGATTAAAACTGAAATAGTAAATTGTGTTTTTTACTTTGCGTTTCACCTTCAAACATCATAAGTTTTGTATTATCTATAATCTTATTTTCGTTAGATAATCTTAAATTACTCACATCATTTAAAGAAGTTTTATTTTTCATGTGTTTAGTGTCTTAAGTATAATTAAAACATGCCCACCTTATATATTAACAACGGTTTGTCTTTTCTTAATAACGCAGACATACATTATTTATTCAAAAAGATGCAATAGTTTTATAAAAAAAATTAACTCTAAGTCCTTTTTCATTGGGTTTCTGAATTATTCTATAAATTACCTCTTACATTTCTTTTAGTATTACTTCCATCATAACACATTATATAATTATGTAATATTTATTAGTCTATATTTCAATTTTGTATTATCTTGGCGCCTGATTTTATTAAGTTGGCATATGTTGCAAAGGCTAAATTATTTGGCATTAGTTTTAGTAGGGATTTCTATAATGTTTTTTGGGATAGGAAGCCTAGAAGTAGATAAGTCTGCCATAGCAAATGATATCATTCACGAATTAGAAACCTACATTGAAAGAGACTCCGCTGCAATAGTGCGATATTTTAATACAGATTTTGATAAGTCTGCGCTATCAGAGACTGAAAAAATCCCTTTAATTGTCGAAATAGTACGAGGAGATTCTACTGTTTTTTGGAATGTTTCGGCACAAAAAGCACAGGCTGATTCTGACGGCGAAATAGAATTAGTGACTGTGGGTGATTCATTAAAGCAAGGAATAGTAAAACTCGATTTTCAAGTATATAATTCTTCAATAAAGCACAAAAACATACGATTAACTAGCAAAGGTGAAGATGGTATCTTTAATATAAAAGAGCAGAAAATAGGCATTTCTATTTTGAATACTTGTCGAGAACCTTGGGCGAGAACTGCAGCTTGGTGGCTATTTCTTTTTTCTTTTTTGTTATACACAATTTACTTATGCAAGGTAATTAAAGAGAATATAACATCACCCAAATTAGTTCGAAGTCATTTGGTCCAATTACTTGTGGTTGTCTTAGGATTCAAAGGCCTGCATTATTTACCACAATTTTTGGATTATTTTGGTGAATATGTACCAGTGAGCTTTGACAATAGGTCTTTTTCCATGACTCCAGGACCAGCACATTTACTAATCAATTTGTGGATTTTTGGGTTGTCAGTGTATCTCTTCCACTTATTTTTACCAAAGTTGAAATCGAAATTGACCTCGCACAGTCTATTATTGACAATCAGTGGCTTATATACTTTCGTTAGCTTTGGTATGGCTGCAAGTTTGATTGAAGGCTTTGTTCTTAGCCCACAGACCAATCTCGAGATAGAGTCGCTAATGGAGTTTAATGTATTGAGTTTTGGGCTGATGGTATGTTTTATCATCATGATGTTGTTGATCTTTCAAAGTACCCAATTGCTTTACGAATGGATCAACGAAAGAGAAATAGCGCCTACACAAAAATTATTGTATAGTTTTATCGGTTGGTCGATAGGTTTGGCTGGTTTAAGTCTGATAGGATTATTGCATTTGCCCATATGGATTTTTGTGCTATTTATTGCAGCATATACATTGATCTTGGATGCATATACAGAGAATAAGGAGCGTAAAATCACGTATCTGATTTGGTGGCTTATTATGTTTGCAGGATATCTGGCTGTGATCCTATTTTATTTTGGATTAAAAAAGGATATTGTTGAACGAACCGCATTTTTACAGTCTTATTACGTCAAATCTGATGATAAGATTGTCAATTCAATGGTCACTTTGCAAGATTCGTTATTGGCTAGAGACGTATTCAGAAAGATAGCCTCACTAGAAGTTTCTGAAAAACTGGACCAAAAAGATCTCCATCAATTTATGTTTGAAGGATTGACCGATCAGGACTTGGATAGTTTTGATATTTCAATAGAGTTATTCGATAAGAATACAGGAAACACCATTTTCACCAACCACTTTTCAGATTATAATAAACTCAATCTTTCCTATGAAAATGCGCGTAAGGTAGGAAGAGCTGTTTTTCACAATCCATTTGAAGATCAGTATATTATCAGATTTGAAATTGCAAGGCCTTTTCCAATAAATGCATCCTGGTACTTATTTATAATTTATGAAAATAAAAAGCAAAAAGCACTTCATAATCTGGAGATTCCCAAATATGGATATGCCGTATTTTCTAACAATAATCTGATCATCAAAGCAGATAATAATCAAGCTGCACCCGATTTAACTATGTTGAAGTCTGTAATGGATAACACCATAACTTCTGGATATTCATATGTACTGTCATTTCCATCTGACCAATACAAAATCGTATCGTGGAAGCAAGTCTCGGGACTTATTAAGCCGATATCATTATTCTCATTTATTTTTACTTTATGTGGCATTTTGATATTAATATTGGCACTCATCAATACCCGATATGATTTCCTTCCGGAAAATATTTCATTGAAATTCGGTTCTAGGTCATCACTCAAAACCAAAATACAATTAGCCATTATCTTATTGATTCTGGTCACATTTTTGATTATTGGTACCATCACCGGTATGTATTTCAAAAATCTAATAGAAGCCAATCAAAACATCAAACATAAAGAAGAAACTATCAGCATAGCCAATAATATCAGGTCAGATATTCAGAATTTTGCGGATGATGAGTATGCCCGCAATTATTTAAGTAGTAAGCTCAAGGATCTGTCATACATTCATGACAAGGACCTTAGCTTGTATGATCAAAACGGATATTTGATAAGCTCTACCACTACATCAGGTGCCAATATGCGGATTCCATATCAACTATGGTTGGCTTCATCTTCAAAAAACAATAGTCAGAAAATTTATCCTATCGTAAACACAAAAGAATATTTGCCCATTTATCTGAATGAGTCTTATCCTTTTGCATACATCGGCATAGACCACAAGGCTTTTAACGCATCATCGGGCAATATTTTGGATTTCCTGAGTACGATTCTGAACGCATATATCTTCTTGTTTTTGATAGCTGGAGGTATTGCCATCACCATAGCAAATTCCATCACTCAACCATTGACTATCCTTGCGGAAAAGTTGAAAAAATTTAAACTCGGTAAGTCTAATGAACAATTGGAATGGAAGTCCAATGACGAAATAGGTACGCTCATCCACGATTACAACAATCTTACCCATGAGTTGGAACGCAGCGCTGGTCTATTGGCAAAAACCGAACGTGATATGGCTTGGCGCGAAATGGCCAAACAAGTGGCCCACGAGATCAAGAATCCGCTCACACCGATGAAGCTAAGCATCCAGTATTTGGATAAAACGGCAAAAGATTATCCTGACAAAGCGCAGGAACTCATACCACGTATTTCATCTACACTTATAGAACAGATAGATAACTTGAGTCAGATAGCAAACGAATTTTCGAATTTTGCATCCATGCCGCAAGCCAGCAATGAAAAAATAATTCTAAACGAAATAGTAGAGACCATTCATGACCTCTTCCGAAAAAGAGACGATATGGATATCAATATGATAGAGCCTATAGATGATTTATACGTTTTTGCTGATAAAAATCACTTGGTCAGAATCCTCAATAATCTACTGAAAAATGCCATCCAAGCAATCCCTGACAATAAACGTGGTCGTATAGAAATAGAACTTAAACGACAAGGAAATGACGCCGTCATCCGCATTTCTGACAATGGTACAGGCATACCTGATCATATGAAAGATAAAGTGTTTACACCCAATTTTACCACCAAAAGTTCAGGAACTGGATTAGGTTTAGCTATATCGGCAAATATGATAGAATCTTTCAATGGAAAAATCTATTTTGAGACCAACCTAGGTAAAGGAACTGATTTTTTTGTATCAATTCCGTTAATGCGATTGGATGACTATTTCCCATCAGAAAGCAGAGTGAGTCTTGATTAATCTCTAAGCAATATTTCCAACATCGTGGTTTGCTCTTCGATTCGACCCAGTTTGGCTTCGGCATTTATATATCGTTTTCCAAAACCAGAAGCATACACCGACATAGAGCCATCATCTACTGGTTTGTCATTTTGGAGAACGACGGTATAGCGTTTTTTTACCAGCATATTGAAGTCTTCTCTTTGGGTGACAATAAAAAACTCACTATTGTTTAATGCCGGATTGATATAAATATCTGCGCATGATTTGTTACTGTCACTTGACTGGTCTTGTGACTTGATATATGATTTGATATTATAGGATTCTGGTTCGATATGTTTCCAAAATAACCAACGCAATTTGTATTCAGCTGGTGTATTTTTATTATTGTGTAAGGCAAGGATAAATGGACTATCTGCTAATTCCATCCAAACTTGATCAGCTAAGTTTTTGACCATTTTGATGATCTCATCGTCCACTTTTCCTTTTCCTTTTACAACAATAATACTATTTTTCAAGACTTTGAGATCTTGGGTGTATATCCTGTTTGGGTCAAACTTGTACAATGTTTTTTTGTAAGAAAAAGTGACATTTCTATTGGTTTTTCCATCTGTAGAATGTGCAAGGGTTATCAATTTGCCACCATATTTACCGACCATACGTAACCCAGCGGAAAGCGAAGCCTCTTCATTTTCATGAACGTGAGCATACGTTACGTTTTTTCCAGGTTTTTGATAAATTTTTAATTGGACTACCTGATCACCAAGTGGTATTTTTTTATAAATTGGAACTAAATCTTGAGATAGCAAGGTCGTGCTTATAAATAATAGCAATATGACCCAATTAAGTTGCAATGCAAGAGGTGATTTAAACATCAAATGGTTCTTCATGGAATTTCATTGTATTATTGACAAAAGTAAATACAATTTTTTGATTTATCTTTGGACTTTCATTAAATTAACAAACAATGATCATACTTACAGGTGTATCTGGGTTTATAGGATCGTGTATGCTTACTGCGCTAAATGAGTCAGGATATGAACGAGATGTCGTGGTCGTAGATGATTTTTATAAAATCTATAAAGACAAAAATACTGACGGAAAGTCGGTAAGGGAATGGATGCATCGTGATATTTTTTTGGATTGGTTCGAAAAGACCAGCCAGAGAGTCGATTTTGTCATTCACCTAGGAGCTAGGACGGATACCACTTTATTAGATACAGAGATTTTTGATGACCTAAATCTTAATTACTCAAAACGCATCTGGAATGTATGTGCCTTGAGGCAGATTCCACTTATTTATGCTTCAAGTGCGGCTACTTATGGCAATGGCGACCTAGGTTTTAGTGATGACCATGACACCATAGAAAAGCTGCAACCACTAAATCCTTATGGAGATAGCAAGCACCAGTTTGATCTTTGGGCTTTGAAACAAGAGCAGAAACCACCTTTCTGGATAGGATGCAAATTTTTTAATGTCTATGGCCCCAATGAGTATCACAAGGCAAGAATGGCTTCCGTAGTATTTCATACTTTTCGGCAGATAAGAAACACAGGCAAGATGCAACTTTTCAAGTCACATAAAGCGGGCTTTGCTGATGGATTTCAAAGCAGGGATTTTATCTATGTTAAAGATGTGTTGGATATGATTTTATACTTTATAAATCATCAGCAATGCGAAAGTGGTATCTATAATTTCGGTACAGGTCAAGCGCGAACATTTTTAGATTTGGCAAAAGGTACTTTTGCAGCTATGGACTTATCGCCAGAGATTTCATTTATAGACACACCAGAAGACATAAGAGAAACCTATCAATACTTCACGGAAGCTGATATGTCAAAACTCAAAAAAACTGGATATGCCAAACCCTTCACTACCCTAGAAGATGGTGTAAATGAATATGTACGCGAATATCTTCGCAAAGGAAAATATTATTGATTGCTAAGCGCTGCGATCATTTTCTGCGCGAGTTCTTCACCGATTTTGTTTTGGGCTTCTTCAGTAGATGCGCCGATATGCGGTGTCAAAGAGATACGTGGATGACTTAAGATGTCCATTCTTGGCGTAGGCTCATTGTCAAATACATCGAGTCCTGCTGCTGCCACTTTACCTGAATTCAAGGCATCAAGCAATGCGTCTTCATCTATAGTACCACCACGGCTACAGTTGATGACAAATACGCCAGTTTTCATCTTTGCAAATTCTTCTTTTCCTAATATGGCCTTGCCAACAGAAGGTATATGTAAAGAAACATAATCTGCCGCGATCAATAAATCATCTAAATTAACAGTCTTGATAGTTGTCTGAAATCCAAGTGTTTTTGGACCAATGTTCAAGGTAACTTCTGAAACAAATGGATCATAAGCAACAATATTCATGCCCATACCAAGTCCACATTTGGCTGTCTCCATTCCTATCCGACCTAATCCTATGATTCCCAATGTTTTTCCTTCGAGTTCTGCGCCTTTGGAATACGCCTTTTTAAGCTCATTAAATTGAGTATTGCCTGTTTCAGGCATTTGTCTATTAGCAAGATGCAAGAATCTGGACAATCCAAGCATATGTGCCATGGCCAACTCACCAACTGATCTAGAAGAAGCAGCTGGCGTATTGATCACCGCAATACCTTTTGATTTGGCATATTCTACATCTATATTGTCTAATCCTACGCCACCACGACCGATGGCTTTTAGGTTTGGACATGCATCCATTAATTCTTGTCTTACTTTTGTTGCGCTTCTGACACAGATGGCGTCATAATCTGGAAGTTTGTTTATAAGATCAGCTTGATCTATTTTATTCATATCTACTTCAAAACCTGCCGCTTCTAGCAGTTGTTTGCCGATTGGCTCTATTCCGTCATTGACTAGGATTTTCATTTTTTGCTTTTTATTTTTAAGCACTTGCGCAGCTTGTTTTCCATTACGTCCATAGCCGCATATAATGATGTGGTTTTCTAATTTTTGTATAACTGTATTCACACGGTAATTCTTAAAATATAGTTGAAACTCTCCATTTAACACATACTGTGACAAGGATGTAATGGCGTAAGCAAATGTACCAAAACTTGTAATGATTAAAAAGGAAGTAAACAATCTACCTGCATCGCTAAGTGGATGAACTTCCTGAAATCCAACAGTAGCAACAGTAATAATGGTCAT
>CALFYH010000264.1 GCA_937952155.1 uncultured Saprospiraceae bacterium | reverse complement strand
ATTACTTAAAAGAAAAGAACTTTATAAGCCTGATCTTATAGACTTGCGATTTTTAGAAACAAACAAATTCGGTGAAGTTTTTTATGGTGGTAGCAATGCCATTTATAAGAATGGTTGGGCATTTTCAAAATTTGGTTTTAAATCCATGAGCTTATATAAAGATTCATTAGCTATTGTATCATCTTTTGGTACAAATTTTTTGAATAAAGACAAGCTTAATTCTTTAAGAAATTTTGATAATGGACAGCGTACGGATCTTTCAGGCAGAATGTATGCCATACTGCTCCTAAAAGGGAAATTTTATTCCGGCAATCAACAAGGACTATTTTGGGGTAAACCTACGAAAAACGAACTCAATCCTATTTGTCTTGATGAAAATAATGAGTCTATAAGTGTAAAAGGTATCAAACAGTCCAATGATGGCTTGATTTGGGTAGCTACAGAAGGAAATGGTGTTTATGTTTTGAAGAATGATGAAGTGATTCGACATTTTGATAAGGAATTGTTGGATGCTAATATACATTCTATAAAAACTGATGAGAAAAACAGGGTTTGGATCGCTACTCGTAATGGTGTTAATTTAATAGAAAGCGTTGGAGAAAATTTTACAGTTAGTGCATTTAATAGTTTTCATGGATTGCCAGATGACTATATAAATGACATATATTGCTATGATGATGAACTTTATGTTGCCACTGACGAAGGTCTAGTTCAGGTTAATATAAATCAATTGAACAAAACTAACTTCCAATTACCACCACCTATACATATCAATTCAATCAAAATTCTAAAATCTACTTGGGAATTAGCCGACAAGGACACTTTTCACATTTTAGAATATAATGAAAATACTGTCAACTTTGAATATTCGGGTATTTCATACAAAAGCAATGGAAAAGTACGCTACGAATACAGACTGTTGCCTTCAGTTCCAGCATGGTTGCAAACAAATAATGATAACCTTACATTTAATAACCTAAAACCTGAAAAATATACTTTCGAAGTCAGAGCGATAGACGCCATAGGGAATGTTAGTACAATGCCAGCTCAAGTTCAATTTGAAATAAAAAAACATTATTCAGAAAAGTTGTGGTTTAGAATGCTCATTTTGCTTTCAGTATTTTTAATTCTTCTGTATTTAGTACTCCGATACCTTAAACAAAGACGTGTGCAGGCGGAAGAACAATCTAGAATAGAAAAGTTAATCTCCGAATTGCGTTTAAAATCACTTCAATCTCAACTCAATCCACATTTTATTTTCAACTCACTAAATGCTATCCAGCAATTTATAAATATTGAAAACAAAAAATCAGCCAATGACTATCTCTCGAAATTTGCTCGTTTAATGAGGCTCTATCTTAATGGATCAGATAGTCAGTTTATAACCTTAAATCAAGAGCTTGAAGTTTTGAAATTGTACTGTAGCCTTGAACATTTGAGGTTTGCAGAAAAGTTCAGGTATGATATTTATATTGATCCAGCTATTAAATTGGACGAGTACCTAGTGCCAGCGATGTTATTACAACCACATGTTGAAAATGCAATTCGACACGGTTTGATTCCCAATAATAATATTAATAATTTTTTGAGAATAAACATCAAAAATGGCAATAACAACGTTATATGTGAAATTATTGACAATGGAATAGGCCGTCGTAGGTCTTTGGAGTTAAAAGGTAAAGCAAATTCTGACCATAGATCTATGGGGAATAAGATTTCTAAAGAAAGGTTGGAGATGATAAGAGCACTCAAACTTGCGTATATTTCTGAACAAATTATTGATATGCAAGATGATTTAGGGCAATCTATGGGAACAAAAGTGGAGATTTTAATATTTAAAAATAAGTATTCAGCATAATAATTATTATGAATTTAAATGCTTTGATAATTGATGACGAAAAACCAAGTAGAGATAATCTACAGGCTATTTTAAAGGAGTACTTCAAAGAAATAGAAGTGATAGGCCAAGCTGAAAACGCAGATGATGGCGCAAATTTGATTCGTGATCTGAAGCCGGATTTAATATTTTTGGATGTCCAGATGGGGACAAGTACTGGGCTAGACTTGCTAAGTGAATTTCCTGAGCCTACTTTTGAGACCATATTTATTACTGCATATGATGAATACGCTGTCAAAGCTTTTCGTACAAAGGCAGCCGATTATTTGTTGAAACCTATAGATCTTGAAGATCTCAAAGATGCGTTAGATAAGGTCGCTTCAATAATTAAAACAAAAAGGCTGGTAAGTTTAAATGATAAAGTAGCAACTGAAAAATTGGCTTTTAATCCATCGAATAATTTTATCAAAGTACATACACAAGATGGGACAGAGCTAATTTCGCATGAGGATATTTTATACATTCAGTCCATTAATTATTACACCAATATTGTACTTAACGATGGACGTGAAATCATCTCAACAAAAATTCTAAAAGAATATGAAGGATTGCTCAAGGATTTTAATTTTTTTAGAATACACAACTCATACATTATAAATCTAAAATACCTTAAAGGCGTTGTAGCAAAAGAAACTTATTTTGCTAAATTGGTCAATGATATACAAATATCAATTTCTAGGCGCAGGAAAGATGAATTTTTTAAATTTCTTGAAAAGAGTAAGGTTTAAGAACCAAAATCTGTTTAATTATAACCGAATTCTGAAATTTAAGCGCCTTTGGAGAACTCTTGATTACCTTGCATCGAAGATTTGACCCTTTGATTATGCGAGACAACATAGCGAATATTCGCTAACTACCGTACACTTGATATATTGAAAATTATATTATCTCGTGATCTCTCCACCTGTTGTTAAAAAAAGAGCTTTTGTTTAATGCAGCAGCTCTTTTTTATTTTACAAGATGTCAAAATACTACAAACACTATATCACTTTAATACCTATCTTTGCTCAGGTAAAAAAAATGTAATTTTTTTAAAATATCAATTAAACCTTTTGTCATTTTTGATATCCAATAGATAAATATTTCAAAACTTAACGATATGGCCACACTAAACAAATATGCAGGTCCATGGAGCAGATATCTTGCTGCTCACTTATTGCGTCGTACAACTTATGGAGTGAATTATGACACTTTAGTCAAATTCGGAAATTACACACTAGATCAGTGTCTGGATGATTTGTTGCAGCCGCTGGGTGATCCTCCGCCGCCAATAAATTACACCAAGGCAGATGATCCAAATGTTCCACTTGGTGAGACATGGGTGGATAAAGGTACATCTCAGAATGTTGATCAATACAGAAATCAATCACTTCATAGTTGGACATTTGACCTGATGTTGAAAGGTGATGCCAATATTCGTGAGAAGATGACGATGTTTTGGCATAACCATTTTGTGACAGCAGATATTAATGATGCGCGCTATAACTATATTTACATAAGCTTGTTGCGCAAAAATGCTTTAGGTAATTTTAAACAGCTTACCAAAGATATTACCATAGATCCTGCCATGCTCAACTATCTGAATGGTAGAGACAATACAGGCCAAGCCCCAAATGAAAATTATGCTCGTGAATTGATGGAATTATTTACTCTTGGCAAAGGCCCTTTGGCTGGTCCAGGAGATTACACAACTTATACAGAAGATGACATCAAAGAGATGGCTCGTGTGCTGACAGGTTGGATAGATGTACGCCTTACATTACCTATTCGTGCTGAATACAGGGCTAGCCGACATGACTTACGATCAAAAACGCTTTCGCACAGGTTCGGCAATGTGACTATAAATAATGCAGGCGCCGAAGAATATAAGAATCTTATTGACATAATATTTCAAAAAGAAGAAGTTGCCGCCTTCATAGCAACAAAATTATACAGATGGTTTGTGCATTCAAATATAGATGATGCAATTCAGAATGATATTATCGTCCCATTAGCTAAGATTATTCGAGATAACAATTATGAAATTTTGCCTGGACTCAGAGCACTGTTAGCAAGTGAGCATTTTTATGATGAATGTATCATCGGTACAATGGTCAAAAATCCAATTGATTTTATTTTTAACCCTATTAATCAATTTAGTGCTTCATGGCCTACAGACAATGTTCAAAGAATAACGTTGAATAATAGGATTTATCAAACAACAGTTCAAATGCAAATGGGCGTTTTTAATGCGCCATCAGTTGCAGGCTGGCAGCCATTTTACCAAGAGCCATCTTATTATCGATTATGGCTCAATTCCACATCACTTCCAGCCAGAAAAACATTTACAGATGCTCTTGCTTCAAATAGTTATGTAGTGAATGGAAATAGAGTTTTACTAAATCCAATAAATACAGTAGATAAATTTGTAAAGCCGGATGATGTTGATTTTGTATTGACAGAAATAGCCTTGATATTATTTTCAAAACCATTGGCCGAAAATCAAAAGACAATCCTTATCCCTATCTTAAATTTAGGTAATACAGGAACATGGCAGACAGCGTACACATTGTATAAAAACAATCCATCAGAAGCTAATAAAGCTGTTGTGGTCAATAGATTGCGCAATTTGTTGATATATATGATGCGTATGCCAGAATATCATTTAAGTTAATCAAATCCACCATTTTATTAAGTCATATTAAATAAAAGAAAATGAAACGCAGACAATTTTTGCAATCAGGATCTCTCGTATCTCTGCCAATTTTTTTAGGTGGCTTAGATGTAGCCGCAATGTCAAGTTCAGCCATGTTTAATTTTTTGAGCAACTCAGACGATCGTGTTCTGGTTTTGATCCAGCTGAATGGTGGTAATGATGGACTCAATATGGTCATACCTTTGGATCAGTATGATGGCCTTAGTAAGGTCAGACCTACATTGATGTTGCCAGAAACTTCTGTACTGAAAATGAGCGATAAAACAGGCTTGCATCCATCAATGACAGGTTTAAAAAGACTTTTTGATGATGAAAAGATGGCTGTGGTCCAGTCTGTGGGATATCCAAACCAAAACCGTTCACATTTCAGATCTACAGATATTTGGACATCTGGGTCTGATGCAGATAAATATATAACCACGGGTTGGCTAGGACGATATTTGGAACAGAAATATCCTGGATTTCCTGCTGCTTATCCTAACACCGATTGTCCAGATCCATTTGCTATTACCCTCGGAAGTTTGGTTTCTGAAACTTGCCAAGGACCATCGACCAACTTCAGTTTTACCTTATTGAATGAAACTTCTGTGAAATTGGTAGAAGAGACTGTAGCGGCACCTAGTGACGGATCTTGCTATAGACAAGAAGTGGATTTCGTTCGCAATACAATAAAACAATCCAATGCTTATGCAACTACGGTTTTGAGTGCATTTTCCAAAGGAAACAACGTAGCAACTTACCCAGATGGAAATCTTGCTGCGCAACTTAAAGTCATTGCTCAGTTGATATCTGGTGGTTTGGGTACAAAGATTTATGTAGCCAATATTGGTGGATTTGATACACATGCAAATCAGGTGCAATTGGGAGAAACTGACGTGTTAGCAAATAGAAATCATGCTGTATTATTAAAAGATGTTTCAGATGCGATCACTTCATTTACGGATGATCTCAAAGAACTTGGTATCCATGAGCGTGTGGTTGGTATGACTTTTTCGGAATTTGGAAGACAAATAAAAGCCAACAATAGTTTAGGAACTGACCACGGTACAGCGGCACCTTTAATTGTATTCGGTGATTGTGTAAAACAAGGTATCTACGGTGACAATCCACAGATAACTGAAGATATAGCACCACAAGAAGGTGTACCTATGCAATATGATTTCAGGTCTGTTTATGCCAGTTTATTGATAGATTGGATGGGCGCATCAGAGGCTGATATTCGCAATGTGCTTTATAGTGATTTCCAAAAAATACCATTTATCAAAGATTGTAGTGATACAACTTCTGTTGATAAGTTGGCTCAAGGAATCGAAGCGACACTTTCACCAAATCCATGTGTTGATTTTACGCGATTGAACTTTACAAATCATGGATCTCATGTAAGAATTATGGTGTTGAATGCACTAGGAGCTCAACTGGACATCATTGTTGATAAAACTTTGTCTCAGGATGAACATGTAATAAATATACCTGTAAGCAATTATTCATCTGGTTCTTATTTTGTACGTATTGCCATTGACAATGCAGTGAAAACATTGAAGTTTGTAAAGATTTAATATTCCATTAAGTCTATACCATCAGGATACTCTGCCCCAATCTCGGTTTTTTATTCTGAGTTTTGCTACTTGGTTTTTGATATTG
>CALFYH010000263.1 GCA_937952155.1 uncultured Saprospiraceae bacterium | reverse complement strand
AAATAAGGCGCTAGGCCTGATTTTTCAAGTTTCCTTTCTTGATCAAGCAAGTCACCTTTGGTCACGACTACCAGCTTATATTTTGATTGCAATTCTTCCAAAAGTTCCTTGACACCATCTAATAAAATTACAGGTTTTTGCAATTGTTCTCTACCTATTTCTACAATCCTTGATATGACTTCTATTGGCAAAGTTTTGCCACCAATCTTCAATGCTGTCTCAACCATAGAGATCACAAAAGCCTTGATTCCGTATCCGTACAAAGGCAGATTTGCAATTTCTACAGACAATAACTCTCTTGATAAACTATGTCTCGGTAGGTAGTCTCCCATAAGATCGAAAAAGCTTTCTTCTGCTTCTCTAAAGTAGGTTTCATTGATCCACAAGGTATCGTCAGCATCAAAACCAATGACTTTAACATCTTTCAAACACATATCCTAGATTGATTTGCTGTAAAGGTACCAACAATTTTTTACATGACTTAGAAAAAAACAAATTGGATATTTACACAAATATTCTCAATTGTTGATTAAAAATAGTTAATTTTGCATCGTTGAAATTTAAAGTCTTCACTTTATTAATAATTTTGTGATGTATAATATTCAGCAAATTAATATAATAAGAGACATTTGGAATAAAAAGACCTTGGGCGTATGAAATTGTCGTTGAATTGGCTGAAAAAATATCTTAATATAGCCTACACACCCGAAAAAATAGCGGAAATGCTGACTATCATCGGGCTGGAAGTGGAAGGAATTGAGAAGGTCGAATCTATAAAAGGTGGTTTGGCCGGAGTAGTAACAGGTGAAGTGGTTTCCTGCGAAAAACATCCAGATGCAGATAGATTGTCTGTAACCAATGTAAATATTGGACAAGAAGATTTGCTTCAGATAGTCTGTGGAGCACCCAATGTAGCTAAAGGCCAGAAAGTAATGGTTGCCACCATCGGTACGCAGTTATACGATAAAGAAGGTCAGCCATTCACCATCAAAAAAGGAAAAATCCGTGGTGTCGAATCACAAGGTATGATTTGTGCTGAAGATGAACTAGGTATAGGAAATGACCATTCCGGTATCACTGTTTTGCCTTCAGATACTCCGATTGCATTACCTGCTGCACAATATTATAAAGTAGAAGATGATTTTGTATTTGAAGTAGGACTTACGCCAAATAGATCTGATGCTACTTCCCAGCTTGGCGTGGCTAGGGATCTTCTTGCATATTTGCGTGTAAATGAGCAGTATGCCGATGATATCAATGAGCCAGATATTTCAGGATTTATCACGGAAAGGGTAGGCCTAAACATCGACGTAGAAGTTGAAGATAAGCAAGCATGTCTCCGATATACGGGCATCACTATCAATAATATTGAAGTAAAAGAATCTCCTGATTGGCTCAAAAAATTGTTAAAATCCATTGGTGTAAAACCAATAAACAATATCGTCGATATCACTAATTTTGTACTTCATGAATTAGGGCAACCGCTTCACGCTTTTGATGCAGACAAGATTAGTAATAAAAAAATTGTTGTCAAAAAATTAAAAAATAATACTGAGTTTTTGTCTTTAGATGGTGTAATTAGAAAGCTGCACGAAGATGATCTTATGATCTGCGATAATGAAGACAAACCACTTTGTATGGCAGGTGTATATGGTGGATTTGACAGTGGAGTTAGCACAAGTACGAGAAATATTTTTATCGAATCTGCTTGTTTTCATTCAAAAAACATCAGAAAAACCAGCACAAGACACAATCTGAGAACTGATGCTGCCAAGATCTTCGAAAAAGGTGCTGATCCGAACATTACAGAATTTGCTTTAAAGCGTGCCTCATCATTGATAAGAGAACTTGCAGGTGGCGCTGTAAGCAATACGGTCATAGACATATATCCTAAAGTGATTAAGGAAGCGGAGGTAAGAATATATTATGCAAAAGTCAATAATCTAATAGGCACTGAAATTCCAGAGGATGATGTACATGCCATTTTACAGGCCATGGATATGGAAATCACACCTTTGGATGAAGAGTCGATATTGGTGCGAATCCCAACAAATAAATCAGATGTCACTAGAGAAGTCGATCTGATCGAAGAGATTGTTAGAATTTACGGACTCAATCGTGTGCCGGTACCTTCCCAAATAAAAAGCACAATTTCATATACCATTAAGCCGGACAAATATCAAGTTAAGGAGTTACTTTCTGATTTTTTGGCATCCAATGGCTTCAACGAAATGATGGGATTGTCTCTTATCGAGTCGAGACATTACAATGGGTTGAATATTGCAGATGAAAATGAATTTGTATATATAAATAATACAAGTATGGTTAAGCGATTTTTTAAAAACTGGAATTTAATGCGTTTTATTCGATTGATACTAGGCGTAATGATTATCGTTCAAAGTATTCATACCAAAGAGTATTTGTTTGCCTTTATTGGCTTATTGTTTGCAGGGATGGCTTTGGCAAATATTGGATGTTGCAGCAGTGGTGAATGTTCAACAAACATTTACTCAAATACAACAAATACTAATTCTCAAAAAGAAACAACCTATGAAGAAGTGGTTTAAAAACAATCAACTCACCATTTTTGGTGCAGTGTTGGGTGCTATAATTGGCTTTGTGTATT
>CALFYH010000262.1 GCA_937952155.1 uncultured Saprospiraceae bacterium | reverse complement strand
CTGTTCATTATCACCCAGAATTTTACGTAAATGGCTTCGGTCATCATATAATATTGGCAACAGGGTTATTTAAAACTAGTAGTGATGAATACTTTACATTTAACATAAGAAATACGTGTGATTTTTCGGGTTTAACACCAGAGCAAATTAGAATAAAATTTGATGAAATAAAATCTAAAGAGAAGTCTGTTCTTCTAGCTTTTGGATTTCCTTATGAAGATGCGTCCAACTTGTAAAACACTTAAAGTTATTACTTATGTAATCAGCAATTTCATCTATTTTAAAATCAAATCTACTTGCAAATTGAACTGCTCTATAAACTCGCAATGAATCTTCTATAAAAGTTTTATCATTTATATGTTTGATAGTTTTATTTTTTAAATCAATATCTATTGGTTGTGGATATAAGCCTTCTCTGATCATTTGTGCCATGATAATGATGAGTGCCGCTGTTACTAAGGCTGTGAATATTCCAAATACATTTCTCACTTTAATAATTTGAATCGGTAAAACTACAAATATTTTTTATTATTTGTCATTTACAAAAAATCAACATCAACTGCATAATTGTCGTTCATTAAAAAATCTAAGCCTCGTTGGATGTCTAGATCTTCATAAATTACTTTATTTAATACTGTGACAATTGGGAGATTTAGCTTATCATTTTTTGCTAATTGGTTGATAATCTTAAGAGTTCGTACACCTTCTACAACTTCAGTGGAAGTAGCCATGATATGGTTAAAGTCTTCACCACTTGCAAAGCGTTTTCCAAATGTATAATTGCGGCTATCTTCACTCGTAGCGGTGGCTATAAGGTCACCAATACCAGCAACGCCTAGGTATGCAGCGCCACTAGTGCCCATAGCAGTGCCGAAGTAAATCATTTCGCGAAGTCCTCGTGTGATAAGTAATGACTGCATGTTTTTGCCCATTCCCATTCCTGCAAGGATACCAGATGCCACAGCAATAATATTTTTGAATGCTCCAGCTATTTCTGCTGCTTTGAGGTCATGAGAGCCAAACGCAAAAAACTTCTTACTACTAAGCACTGTTTGACCTAGTTTTATTACTTCATCAAATTCTGATGCAATAACAGTGGCCGCAGGTTGACCGGAAAGAATTTCCTTGGCCAAGTTAGGACCAGATAGACAGCCTACTCTCACTACATTGCTTTCCTGTCTGATTACTTCTGTCATTGTACAGACATCGGCCTTTGAAAAGTTATAATTATGCCAATCTTCGTCATTGATTTTGCTAACATCGAGTCCTTTTGTTCCTTGTATGATGATATGCGAAGGCTTTAGATATGGGCAAAAATCTCGCATCATCTGTCTGAATGCTGAAGATGGCACTACAGCAAAAAGTAATTCACATTTAGATGTTATTAATTGGATATCCGAAGTCGCTTTTACATTTGGGCGTAATTCTTGGCCCAGATGGAGATGGTCTTTGTTGATAGAAGTTACTGTGTCTTCACTGCGACTATATACTATCACATTGACATTGCGTGATAGAATTTTAACTAAAGTGATGCCAAAACTTCCGGCACCTATGATACCGACTGTTTTCATTTCTTTGGATTATATTATCGGTACTTATTTCTTCTTTTTCTGCTCTTGGATGGCTTGCTGCTGTTTCATTGCTTCCTCGAGCTTGGCTTGGAAACCTGATTTTTTCTTTGGCTTCTCCTTCTCCTTCATTAATTCGGTCCTGATCTTATTTTCATCAAAAATGTAATTTTTTGTAATTACAGTTTGAAGAATATTGATCAAGTTACTAAAGAACATGTAACACGTGAGGCCCGATGCATAATTATTGAAGAATGCAAGGAACATTATTGGCATCAAATATTGGACATACTTCATTGCAGGATTTGCTGAAAGATCCATATTTTGCATATTATAATAGGTATATACAATGGTAGAAACAGCCCACAATAATGTAAATAAACTGACATGTGCTCCAAAGAATGGAATTTCAAAACCTAAATTAAATAAGACATCATATGATGAAAGATCTGATGCCCATAAGAATGGTTCTTGTCTAAATGTGATAGATGCAGGGAAAAATCTGAATAAAGCATACCAAATCGGCATTTGCAATAACATAGGCAGACAGCCACCCAATGGACTTACACCATATTCCCTATATATCTTCATGGTCTCCATTTGTTGCTTCTGCATGTCATCTTTATATTTCTCTTTTAGGTGCGCCAATTCTGGTTTTAATGCACCCATTTTAGCTTGAGAATACAGCATTTTGTACATCAATGGATATAATGCCATTTTGATCAGGAAGATCAACAAAATAATAACAATACCTTTAGAGCCTATATAATTAGACAAGAAGTCGAAGAATGGACGTATCGCCCATCGGTTTATCGTGCCGAATATGCTCGATCCAAATGGGATGATTTCTTCTAGGTTTTTATCAAAAGCTTTTAATCTTTTAAATTCATTTGGACCCGAATAGATGGTCATATCAAATTTCCCATCGTTAAAATTTGCAATAGGAATTCCGAAATCTGATTCTACAATTTTGACATAATTGCTATTTTTGTAATCAGTCATTTTAGTGGACATCACACCTTGGACAAATTGCCCTGAATTAGCGATAAGCGAGGTATTAAAAAACTGATTTGTATGTGCTATCCAATCAAGGTTTTTATCTTTTAATTCTTGGATGTCATCAGAAACACAACTACAGTAGTCTGTTTTTTCATTACTTTCTTTATAATATACTGTAGAATAATTTTGCTCGAACTGAACACCTTTTTCATACTTTTTAAGGTGGTTTTGCCATGTCAAAGGCAATGTTTTTGATTTTCCGTCAAGAATATTTGCTAACCCAACAGTATGTACAGTAT
>CALFYH010000261.1 GCA_937952155.1 uncultured Saprospiraceae bacterium | reverse complement strand
ACTCAATAGTTCTCAGCAACTAAGAATAGGATTGGAGCGAAAGTCGATCATGGTTGGTGTAGGTGCAGACTTAAGCCCAGCTGATAATGATGGAATTGACTCAGAGTTTGGTATCTTTTTGAATAAGGAGTTTTAAGCTTAGCAAAAATGGTTTTACTTTGTGGTGATTATAAAAAATATAACATAACTTGAAGTATTTATTAAATTGTTTAGATGTGGTGTATCTTTGTTTTGTTTTTTTTTAATTTGTGAAATGACATTATTTAAATATAGGAATCAATTAATTTTGTTTAAAATTAAAATCATAGAAAAACTTAATCAAAAATATCAAATATTTAAAAAAATGGTTAAAGCAAAAGAAAATAAAGGGGATAAAAACTTTATATTTATAGCATCTTTTATAGTTATTGTCATTATTTTACTTTGGATATTTACTTTATACAACCTAAAGGATATAGGGTATAATGAAAGGGGTACTTTCGGGGATATGTTTGGCGGCTTAAATGCACTTTTTTCAGGGTTAGCATTCGCTGGAATTATTTTAACAATCTTATTACAAAGAAACGAGTTAAAGCTTCAAAGAAAAGAATTAAAAGAAACAAGAGCTGAATTTAAAACTCAAAACGAAACATTAAAAATACAACGTTTTGAACATACATTTTTCAACCTTTTAGATCAACATCATCAAATAGTGAATGCTATAGACTTTAGATATTACAAAAATAAAGAAATGCATCTAACTAGATTGCCAACAATGAAAGAAACACATGGAATTGATAAGGAAGTTGTTGTTATTCATGGCAGAGATGTCTTTAGGTATCTGTATAGAAATTTTAATAATGAACTCGAATTAAATCCATCAGAATATGAAAATATTTATCTTAAGCATTACGAAAATGCACAAACTGACTTAGGTCATTATTTTAGAAATTTGTATAGAATGATAAAACATGTTGACCAAACAAATTTCTTTAATAACGATTCTGCTGTATCTGAAAATGATATTTTCGAAATTAAATATAAGTATACATCTTTTATACGAGCACAAATATCAGATTACGAACTACTATGGCTTTTTTACAATTGTTTAAGCATTAACGGAAGCGAAAAATTCAAGCCATTAATTGAAACATACTCCCTATTTAAAAATATCCCAAGAAAACTCATAGTAACGTCACATTTAGAATTATATAACCAAAGAGCTTTTGAAGTCCAATAGTTTCAAAATAAAATTCATACAATAATATCAAATTATGAATCGAAATCTTAAAGAAATACAGGTATTACTCTTGTTGAATTTACCTAATCGTCGCAGTTACGCAAAGGCATCACAAGTTTTGCGACTGTTTTAGACTATTTTATGAATCTTTGATTAAATGCTTACCTAACTTAAAAATAAAGCACAAAACTATCCAAGTATAAATTCCGCAGTTTTATAATATTTGTGGTGACAAATTGTAAATTTTTAAAAAATAGGTTCGAAGTCACAGACTTCGACAAGCGGGTAAGTTCACGGTTAATCAAAATTGCAGCTTTCTTACCTTGATAAAGTCAAAAAATGCTTCTTTTTGGCCTTTGCTTATGGGTAATTTAAATTTCCCTACCGTCACGATATTACCTTCTATATTATCCACGTTATCGATGTTTATAATATGCGATCTGTGTATCCGTACAAATTGGTTTTTTGGCAAAGCATCTTCTAGCTGATTCATGGACATCAGGGTGACGATACGCTCCTTGTGGGTATGTATGCGTACATATTTCTGGAGTGCTTCGATATATTGTATATCATCAAATACAATTTTGACAGTCTTATAATCTGATTTTACAAAAAAGTAATTGCCTTTACTTTCTGACCGAGAGTCCACATTTTCTGTAGTAAGCTTTAAGGATGTATCGAGTGCTGCATGGCTTGTTTTACCGATCCACTCCATACATTTATTGGTAGCTTTAAAAAAACGTTCAAATTCTATTGGTTTGAGAAGATAATCTATGACATCCAGCTCATATCCTTCAATGGCATATTCAGAGTACGCAGTTGTCAACACCGTAGCAGGCTTGTTGGACAGCATTTTGAGCAATTCTAATCCTGATAAATTGGGCATTTGTATGTCTATATACAAGATATCCGGCTTCTTCTCCTGAATAGCAAGTTTGGCTTCTATGGCGTTTTGACATACCGCGACAACATCGAGATAAGGAATTTTATCAGCATAAGACTGTAATATTTGTCTGGCAAGCGGCTCGTCATCTACGATAATGCAAGTGTACTTATTCATACGTGTGATAGTTTTATGTGAAGGGTCATGGTGTAAATATTGTCCGCTGCCTGTGTATGTATTTTGTGGATATTAGGATATCTCAGCTCCAATTGTCGCCGAACATTAGATAAACCTAGACCACCTTTGGGAGATATTTCGTTTGAAATGCTATTTTCTGTTGTAAAGACAAATGTTCCATCTTCGCTGACTTCAGCACTTATTTTTATCCAAGCATCCTCATCTTGGTGAAAATTGCTGTGCTTGAACGTGTTTTCGATAAAATCAATCAATAGACTAGGTGTTATAGACCATTGGCTGAGATTGCCTTCTTTATAAAAGTCAATATTTCGTGACATTGGCTGACGATACATATGCAGGTCTATATAGGTTTGTAGGACATTGAGTTCTTTATCCAACGAAACTTTTCCTTCTTTTGTGTCATAGATAATATACCGCATGATATTAGAAATTTTGGCTATCATTGGTGCAGTATTGTCATGCTTTTGGAGGGCAAGAGCATACACATTATTTAGACTATTGAATATAAAGTGAGGACTTATCTGACTGCGTAGAAAATCAAGTTCAAACTCGAGTTTTTCGGTCTTTATTTTCAATTTGTTTTCACGCTCAATGGCCCATTGCTTGAAGTACCAATAGAGAGTAGAGATCATGAGAAAAAGGGAAGTATTGAGTACCATTGAAAATACATTTCTGCTTCCTGTAAAACTGTAAAAAATGGTTTCTAGTCCTGAAAATCTAATTACAAAAACGTAAACTAAAATTGAACAAACTATGCAAATTGCATAAAGCATAATTTTCTTCCTTTGTAAAAAATAAGTGATCAGGATTTTCAAATTTAGATAGACGATAATGGCATATGTAAATATTTCCAGCAAAGCATTTCTTATAGCTATCCACCAATTGCCATCATCAAAATGATAATCAAATATAAAAAGTAACATAAATACCCAAAAAGCAAGATGCTCTAAGTATGATTTCTCGATATTTTTTTGAATTGACATTTATGACATTTGGTGTCACAAAGATAGTCAGAAACCGAGATTTTCAGCCATCTATTCACCAGTGCTAACATTTATGGAACGAAATACACTTTTTAAAGTACGAAAAGATCTTTTGCCACAGAAGTACCATACATACCGTAAATTGATGCATCTAATGCATATATACATCCAATGATGACAAAGATTTTTCCAAACCTACAAGTGCCTATACCTTTGAAGTGTAATTAGTTTTTATTTATCATTAAAATAATTTTAAAATGAAAGGTTTTCGATTTTTTGCTTCAGCATTTTTATGCACAGTTACTATCCTATTTTCATCATGCAGTAAAGAAGAAACCATGCAATCTTCAGATCAAGCAGTCAACACAGAGTTAAGGTCGTCAACATACTACATGCCTGACGAAACACAGCCACACGAAGGTACTTGGTTACAATGGCCTCACCATTATCAGTATGGCACCACCTACAGAAACAGGCTCGATCCTACGTGGGTAGCGATGACAAAACAGCTAGTACAATGCGAAATAGTACACATCATCGCTTACAACACTACCGAGAAAAACAGAATCATCAGTTTGCTAAATACTGCAAGCGTACCATTAACAAATGTAGATTTCAGGATATTCAAAACCAATGATGTTTGGGTTCGTGACAATGGACCGATTTATGTAAAAAATAGCAGTAATCAGATACTCATCGAAGATTGGGGCTTCAATGGTTGGGGAAATAATGCACCTTATTCTCTTTGTAATAACATACCTAAATCGATTGGTACTGCTACGGGCAAACAAGTTGTCAATCTTAATGCTGCAATGAAAGTAGAAGGTGGCGCTTTTGAAATCGATGGACATGGTACTTTTATGGCTACCAAAAGCTCTATTTTGAACAGCAATCGCAATCCTGGCATGACTCAAGGTCAAGCAGAAGCTATTTTTTCACAAAATCTTGGTGTGACAAACTTTATTTGGCTCGATGGTGTTCCAGGTCTGGAGATCACAGATATGCACATAGATGGTTTTGCAAGATTTGGAGACGAAAACACGATCGTCACAATAAACGCCGCCAATCTCAATTACTGGGAAGTGCCACAGTCAGATATCACTAAACTCTATGCCGCAAAAGATGCCAATGGTCAGTCATACGATTTCATGTATCTTCCATTGACTCAAAACAATGTAAAAACAGCATATGGTAAAAACCTTGGATACAAAGGTTCTTATGTCAATTTTTATGTTGCTAATACAAAAGTTTTAGTACCATTTTATAATGATCCTAATGATCTGCTTGCTAAAAATATCTTACAGTCACTCTATCCTACAAAAACTGTCGTAGGCATCGATGTCAGAAATCTCTATGAAAATGGTGGAATGATCCACTGTGTGACACAGCAACAGCCATTATAGGCATTTAGCTCAAAGGAAGTTGGCTAATTGTAATTTGTTTCTTAGAACCTGTTTATTTAATTTCATCCAAGTTAATAGTTGCCAAATCAGCTCAAATTGTACGGACAAAAATAATGAATTGAAATCATTTGAGTGTTAATATTTTTGTAAATTAATAAAGAATTTAGTTCGATGTGGTGTAACATTCATAACTTTGTGATGAAAAATAGTCATAGGACAAGTACATAGCTGTCCGAAATTATTTATAACGATGAGGCGAGAGAAAAGGCTCGATGACCCTCAGGCAACCTGCCGATGCAAGGTGCCAACTCCTTCCCGATATTGGGACATATAAATAGATATAAATAATCCATGTTGCAAATTCATTTCCGCTATTCATATAGTAAAAATAATTACTTTATAACATATTGTTTATCAATATTATTTCAAGGTGAAATTAGCGAAACTACTCATGATATCTTTTTAAATTTTCAATCAAATTAATGGGCATAGAACAATTGAATATTAATGCTGTAGAAGGACCTATAGATGATCGTCAATATTTTCATTATAAGCAACCATTTTTATTGGAGTGCGGATATACATTGCCTGAATTTACTTTAGCTTTTCATACATTTGGCAAGTTAAATAGTAAGCAAGATAATGTAGTTTGGATCGTACACGCACTTACTGGTAGCAGCAATCCGATCGATTGGTGGCCTGGCATCGTTGGTTCAGGTAGAGTCATTGATCCCGAAAGACACTTCATTATCTGCGCCAATAGTTTGTGCTCACCTTATGGTTCTACTAGTCCGTTTTCTATAAACCCAGAGACAGAATTGCCATATTTTCATACGTTTCCGCTTATTACCAATAGAGACATTGCCAAGACTTTTGAGTTGCTTCGGATTCATCTTGACATTCATAAAATCAAGCTGTTGGCAGGAGCATCTCTTGGTGGTCAGCAAGCACTTGAGTGGTCTGTACTAAATCCTAATACATTTGATTATCAATTGCTTATAGCTACCAATGCAAAACATTCACCTTGGGGAATTGCGTTTAACGAAAGCCAAAGACTTGCCATCGAATCAGATCAAACTTGGGCAGAAAATAAAGAAGATGCAGGCTTAAAAGGTATGCTAGCAGCCAGATCTATTGCATTGCTTAGTTATAGATCACCGCGTGGTTACAATACCACTCAAATAGACAATGATGAAAAACTTGATGGCTATCGAGTACAATCATACCAGCGTTATCAAGGTGAAAAGTTGGTGAAGCGATTTAATGCATTTTCGTACTGGGCACTTACCAAAGCAATGGATAGTCATGATGTAGGAAGACATAGAGGTGGCATAGAGACAGCACTGTCATCCATCAGAGCAAAAACAACAATCTTGGGTATAGAGACAGATATACTTTTTCCTGTCGAAGAGCAAGAGTTATTATATAGATATATACCAAATGCCAGCCTGGATGTCATACAGTCAGATCTTGGACATGACGGATTTTTGACCGAAGATACCAAAGTAACCCAAGTAATTCATCGTGTTTTAAGTGATATTTAATAGGTTAATTATTTGTACAAAAGTTGGATTTATCAATTGAAAAATTCCTAATGGAGACCTCCGATCCGTTATGGAATTTAATAAAATATATAACTTTTTCGTAATAAATTAATAAAATGTATAGTTTTGTGGCTTTTATTGAGGGAATGTTATGCCACCCGTCAGAATGAAGGCAAAACATGAACTTCAAAGTGAATTTCTAAAAATATCTTTGAATGGCTAAAAACTTACTTATTGTAGAATCTCCGGCAAAAGCCAAAACAATTGAAAAAATCCTTGGCCCTGACTTCACTGTTAAGTCCAGTTTCGGTCATATCAGGGATTTGGAAAAAGGAAATAAAGGTATTGATATTCAAAATAATTTTGAACCATCATATGTAGTATCTCCCGAAAAGGTAAAAGTAGTCAGGGAACTCAAAGACCAAGTAAAAAAATCGTCAGAAGTTTGGTTAGCAACGGACGAGGACCGAGAAGGAGAAGCTATTTCATGGCACTTATGTCAGGAATTGAAATTGGATGTCAAAACTACTAAACGTATTGTTTTTTCTGAAATTACCAAACCAGCTATCCAAAAAGCAGTAGCCAATCCTAGGTTTGTCAATGTAGATCTAGTAAATGCGCAGCAAGCACGTCGTATTTTGGATCGTATTGTAGGTTTTGAACTTTCTGAAGTACTTTGGCGCAAAGTAAAAAATAAACTTTCAGCAGGTA
>CALFYH010000260.1 GCA_937952155.1 uncultured Saprospiraceae bacterium | reverse complement strand
TTTCATATGGTAAATTGATAGGAGCTGATCAGACCATTTTTGTTATCGAAGCAGTTGCACTTCAAAGCGGAAAATTGAGTGACATGTTGTTGTTGGATGGAAACTTTGCAGCTGAGGTATATGCAAGTGAAAACATTGCTGCCATGGATATGTCCATCAGGGCCAGAGAAATTGAAAATACCGACAATTTTGCGGTAGACCAAATCAGACCGAATCCATGGAGTGATGCGGCTTCATTGGCTGTCCAACTTCCAGGCTCAGGCATTGTAAAATTGAGTATTCGTGATGCAGCAGGTAAACTGGTGGTAAGCAAATCAATGCAACTGCAGGCCGGAAAACATAACCTGGAACTTACGAGAGAAATGATCCAACACTCAGGTGTTTACATTTATACACTTGAATTTAATGGAGAGACAAAACAAGGAAAGATGATTGTCCTCGACTAAAATATATTCGATTGAAGGTCTCTAATTATGCAAAGAGCGGACATTTAGTGTGTCCGCTCTTTTTTTTTAAAAGCATACCTGTAAGCCGGATTCTGTCCTCCGGTAAAACCGGATGTCCTGTCATTTATCTAAGCTGCCTACCCCTCCACATAAGCCGTTAAGCTAAAAAACCGAGTCAGTTTTTCTTACAAGAAGATATGGATATACATGACATTTCAACCCACAAGGTTTGTCCTGATGACACATTGCTGCACCACCACGAGAGCTCTTACCTCTCATTTTCACCCTTACCCGAAGGCGGTTATTTTCTGTGACACTATGCTGTACTCCTCTTTTGGAGAAATCCCATCCGTTAGATGGTGTGGTACTCTACGTTGTCCGGACTTTCCTCTTCCGGCATTCCGAAAGCGATAGAGCGGTATATATGCGTCAAAGGTATAAAATTTAAAGTATATGGGTGAAATTATGATTTTTTTGATTGATTAGTATTGTATTATCATTTAATTTGAACTTCTTGTCCGAAGCTTACGATCCGTGTGAGTAGTTGTGCTATACCTTGCCAAATTACTCACAAAAGAGCTTAATTCAGCGTCACTTGGAGCACAAAAAGCTTGTTAATGAAGCTCTCCAATATTGGTAATAAAGAAAACCTGATCATTTACCAGTCATGACACTTTCTTGTTGTTCTATACTTTCGTCGTGAATGGACTTAATGATTCTAGTGATAAATTCTTCACTCAAACCATTTTGGCAGCCTCGTTCAATAAATTTTTGTAGTACTTCTTTCCATCTTTCGGTTTGCAAGATGGTCATGTTATTTTCTTTTTTGTAAGCACCAATTTCTTTGGCTATTTTCATACGAGAAGCCAAGATATTCATAATTTCTTCGTCGATTATATCTATTTCTTTGCGTAGTCTGTCGAGTTTTGTTTTTTCTTTGACATGCTTTGGATCATACTCTCTAATGACCAAGTCATTGATCAATTGGCCATATACTTCAGGCGTTATTTGCTGTGCTGCATCACTCCAAGCATTATCAGGAGATATGTGTGATTCTATCATGAGACCATCAAAATTCAGGTCCATTGCTTTTTGTGCGACTTTCAATAGTAAATCACGCCTTCCACATATATGGCTTGGATCGTTTAATATAGGAATATCAGGCAATTCCGTTTTGAAGTCGATGGCCATCTGCCAATGCGGTCTGTTGCGGTATATTTTTTCGCCAGAAAATGAGAATCCACGATGGATAGCGCCAAGTCTAGTCAAGCCTGCATTTTGCAATCTTTCCATACCTCCAAGCCAAAGCGAAAGGTCAGGATTGATTGGGTTTTTGAGTAAGACGGGAATATCTATACCTTTTAGGGAATCAGCCACTTCTTGGACCGCAAATGGATTTACTGTAGTGCGGGCACCGATCCACAATACATCTATACCGTATTCAAGGCATAATTCGACGTGTTCAGATTTGGCAACTTCCACAGCAACGGGTAAGCCAGTAAGTTCTTTAACTTTTTGCAACCAAGGCAAACCTTTTTTTCCTACACCTTCGAAAGCTCCAGGTCTTGTCCTTGGTTTCCAGATGCCACCACGCAAAATATCAATTTTACCAGTATTCTTAAGTCTTATCGCTGTCTGAATGACCTGTTCTTCGGTCTCTACACTACAAGGACCAGCTATTAGCAGCGGTTTTTTACCAAAATTGAGCACGTTCATGATGCAAGTTAACTATTCCTACTTAAAATTTTATTTTCTGCCTTCATTTTATAAGGTCTAGCAGGAGTACAATAAGACAATTTTTATGTAAATTTGTTTTAAATTCCAATACTTATTATCTACAGTATCCTTAGATTAATGGTCACCAATTTTTTGACTTATAAAAATAAAAAAGGAGCCTGCATTATATAACAGCACTCCTAAAAAATATATTGACACATCTACGTAAAGCCCTGTTACTTATTCTAATACATATTAGTGTAACAATAATGAGCGATAAATGTGGAATGAAAACTTTTCATGATGCAAACATATGCTAAAAGCGCTATATTTCAAAACTTTAGCGAGAAATTAAGATTAAGGATTTGTTACCATTTAAACAAAGGCAGATCATCATTAAATATCTTGCTTTGATAAATTAGAAGCTACAATTGTTATGAGGCAATCATGTATTTTGTTTACCGAATATTGCATTATCTTTGTCAGGAAATTATTCAAGTAAATGACTTTAGCCATTGATATAGGAAATTCGAATATAGTGATCGCGTTGCATTGTGAAGACTCATGGACTCATAGTTTTCGGTATGAAACCAAAGAAATACAACCCGAATTTTACTACGAAAATGCACTGAGAAACATATTGTTAGAATGGAATATTGCATATCATAATGTCAAGCAATGTGTCATCAGTTCAGTAGTTCCAGATCTCAATGATGTGATAAGCCAAGCTGTAAGGTATGTCACCGGGCACCAACCACTTTTCATCACTCCTGAGGTATTGAAAGCGATAGATATGCCCGTACCGCATCCGTATGAAATAGGTTCGGATTTGGTAGCCAATGCATTTGCCGCCACGAGATTGTATGGAGACCATTGTATTATTGTTGATTTTGGTACTGCGCTGACTTTTACTGTTGCTGATAAAAACAATGGCATAACAGGTGTAACCATCGTACCTGGGCTAAAAACAGCAATCCATGCCTTATCTACACATACTGCCCAACTTCCAGTTGTGCCAATGGTGCTTCCTGAATCGGCAATAGGTCACGATACGACGTCAGCTATACAGTCTGGTGTAATGTGGGGATATGTCGGTATGGTCAAAGAACTACTCAAACGTATTCAATCTGAATTGGAGCATCCTTATAAAATCATAGCAACTGGCGGATTATCATCTATTTTATATCCATTAGAGAAAAAATTTGATGTGGTAGATAAGATGCTGACGCTTGATGGGATGAGACTCATTTACATCAATTATACCTCCAAACCATAATTTATGCTTACAAACAATGATATATTAAAAAAACTGAGAGTTGCACTTCAGCTTAGGGATGAAGATATTATTGAAATCTTAGGCCATGTAGATTTTAAGATAACAAAAGGGGCACTCAACGACCTTTTTAGGAAGGATGATCATCCCAATTATGTAGAAGCTGGCGACCAGATTTTACGAAACTTCCTAAATGGACTGATCATTCACAAAAGAGGAAAAAAGGAAAATTAGTTTTTTGGCAGTATTGATATTATTAAAACAGGCCATACATACACTCTTGGTACACATGGCCTGACTATATGATATTCAAATCCAAAATAGTTTTGTCTATAATTGGATTTTCGCTTGATTATTTACTTACCCATAAACTTTCCGAAAATAGATTTCATACCCATTTCAGCAATATCATCCATTACATTTCCATCACCATCTTTGTCCAATAATTTGGAGAATATACTTTGTGTTGTTGGTTGTTGATTTACAGTTTGTGTTGCACCTTTGATCAAATCTAATAATCCGCCGCCAGTCTGAGCTTGTGGTTGAGTAGCTCTTGCTTTACCAAGCATACCCAAGACAACGGGTGCTAATGTAGCCATCATTTTCATAATACTACTTGCATCAATTCCACTTGCCTTAGATATAGAATCTACAGCATTACCTTGTTTATCTCCCAAAATATGGTTAAGAATGCCTGTTCCATTTGCTGTTTGAGGGTTTGCAGGTTGCACAGCTCCAGATAAAAAGCCACCCAAATCATTCAGAATGCTACCATCGTGGTCTCTGTCCAATGCGCTTAATAGCCCATCCTGTCCCTCAGGAGTGCTTGCATTATTCGCTACACCATTTAATAAAGTGGCGAGTATTCCATCCACAGCAGTATTTGCCTGCCCTTTATCACCTAAACCAAATTGTTGACCCAACTGATTGATTATAACATCTTTCATAGGTCCCTGCAACAAATCATTAATATCCATTTAGCTATTTTTAAATTATTATCGAAAATCCGATACACAATTATAACAATAATTCTCCAAAATAATTCATTAATAATAAGTAATTTTCATTCAACAGCATTTTCGGAATGGTATTTGCATTATCAAATTACAATAATATATAATGTATATGCCCCATAGATTTCATATATTTATCATAATATTTTCAAGTGCTTTTTTATTACCGAAAATTGGTTTTTCGAATAAAAAATTAACAGAAAATTATATTTCTGCTTACAAGGATATAGCGATAGCAGAAATGAAACGGATAGGAATACCTGCAAGTATCAAGTTGGCACAAGGTATTTTAGAATCTGATTTGGGCCGGAGTCCGTTAGCTATTGAAGCCAATAATCATTTTGGTATCAAATGCGGTAAAGACTGGACTGGTGGGATATTTCTCAAACATGATGATGATACTGACAGTACAGGCACAATTATTGAGAGTTGCTTCAGATCGTATGTCAATGCTGAAGAGTCGTATATCGCTCATTCTGATTTTCTAAGCAATCCTTCTAAACAATCAAGATATGGGTTTTTATTTGCCTTGGGAAGTACAGACTATGTAGGATGGGCCAATGGTCTTAAATTTTCAGGATATGCCTCCGATCCTTCTTATCCTTCCAAGCTCATTAAAATCATAGAAAGTAACAAGCTCTATCTATATGACGAACCAGTTGATTCGAAAATATTTGTTAACAACAACAACACAACTAAATCTGAAACGGAAACAAATCAGAAAACAAAAACATCTGAAACGCAAATAGTCAAAGCTGATCAAAATTCAAGGCAAAAAGTTGAAAAGCAACATAAGGAAAGTACTCCAAAAGTACCATGGTCTCCTGTAAAATCTTCATACGTTACAGGTAGAATCAACGATTTGGCTGTAGTATTTGCATCAGGCAATGAATCTGTAAAAGACATCGCCAGACGAACAGGAAATGATGTTTTTGATATTTTGGAATATAATGAAGGACTTCAGAGTCAGGATTATGTCCCTAGTTATAAGGAAATTGTATTTCTCGAAAAGAAAAAGAAAAATATCAACAGCGACGGACCACAAGAACACATAGTCACTGATGGTGAAAATATGTATTCTATTTCGCAAAGATATGGTATTCGATTAGAGAGTCTTTTGGCAAAAAATAATCTGTCGACTGACGCCTTACCTTATCCAGGAGAGAAGATAAGCCTTATTCATCATCTCAGCAAAAAGGATACGCCAAGACATAAATTTGTAGAAAAATTTGATTCATTTGTTGACTTGGGTGGCTTACAATAATGGAACAGGAACATATCAGTCTCAATAAATATATCAGTGACACAGGCATGTGTTCGCGTAGGGATGCAGACAAGCTTATTGAAGCAGGCCGCGTCAAGATCAACGATATCGTAGCTAGAAAAGGGAATAGAGTCACTGCAACTGACCAGGTCTTTGTAGATGATGTCCTCATTGTTAATAAAGCTAAACCCATCTATATCGCACTTAACAAGCCAATAGGAATTGTATGCACGACAGATGCGCGCGATCCAGACAATATCATTACCTATCTTGGATACAAAGAAAGAATTTTTCCTATAGGTAGATTAGATAAGATGTCTCAAGGCCTCATCCTGCTCACTAATGATGGCGATATCGTCAACAAAATCCTCAGAGCTGGCAATTATCATGAGAAAGAATATATCGTTACGGTCAATAAACCGATAGATTCGGCATTTGTAAAAACGATGTCGGCTGGAGTGCCAATTTTGGATACTGTCACGAGACCTTGTACGGTACAAAAGATAGACGATTACACATTTTCGATCATTCTGACCCAAGGATTGAATAGACAAATTCGCCGTATGTGTGAATTTTTGGGATATCAAGTCAAAGCGCTGAATAGAATCAGAATTATGGATATAAAACTAGACGGAATTGCATATGATACTTGGAGATATCTGACTGATGAGGAGATCGCAAGGCTGATGCAAATGGTAAAAGACTCAAGAAAATAACGATCTCACCTTCATAAGTAAGCTGATAATTTTAGATATTCGTCGGGAAGATTGAATTTTCATTTTATTCATTCTAATTTTGCGGCATGGAATCCAATGTTACCCTAACCGAAACCCATTATTTTACGCCACTTGATGAAACAGCATTGGGTTTCGAATTGCCGACAAAGCTCAATTTCCCATTTTGTTATGAGCCACATCAAATTGCCATCCAAGCGGCAGAACAATTAAAAAAATATATTAGTCAAAATCTTGAACACAATCATGCCTTCGGATCCGAAACAGAAGCTGGAATAGGTAAGATGTTTGGTGTACTTGTAGTTAGGGATCGCAATGGGAGACTTGGATTCTTATCTTCATTCTCTGGGAAACTCGGCAATAGCAATTTTTACGCTGGGTTTGTGCCACCAGTTTTTGATACATTGGATGAAGAGGGATTTTATAAAATCGGTGAAGCTGAAACAAATATCATCAATCGACAAATAGAAACCCTTGAAAATAACGAGGATTTTCTACAAGCCATTCGTTTATTTGAGCTGAAAAAATCGGAAGCTGCCGTAGCCTTGTCGGAAATGAAATCAAATATCAAAGAAGCAAAAGCTAATCGCAAACTCAAACGGCAAGAAGTCCAATCTTTGAGCCAATCAGAGCAAACACAAATACTGGAAGCGCTCGATCAAGAGAGCATCATCTGGCATTACAAGCTCAAAGAACTCAATAAATATTGGAAAAGCAGACTCGAAACATTGGAAGCTGAAGTTGCTGCATTTAAACTTGAAATAGACAAACTGAAGTTGGCACGTCGGCAAAAATCTTCACAATTACAACAACAACTTTTTGAGCATTACACTTTCCTGAATGGTTTGGGTGAGACCAAGAGTTTATTGGATATATTTAATGTAAGTGAAGATAATCTACCACCATCAGGTGCCGGCGAATGTGCTGCTCCAAAACTACTTCACTTTGCCTTTAAGCATGGTTATCAACCATTGACTATGGCTGAATTTTGGTGGGGAAAATCGCCTGCTTCCGAAATCAGGAAACACGGTCACTTTTATCCTGCATGCAATAGCAAGTGCAAACCGATCTTATCTCACATGCTACAAGGTGTAGATGTTGAAGATAATCCAATGCTGATCAATCCTGCGCTGGGCAAGGATCTGCCAATAGTATATGAAGATGAATATCTGGTGGTAGTAAATAAGCCAGCTGAGTTTCTTTCTGTTCCAGGCAAGGATATTCAGGATTCGGTTTATGCAAGGGCCAAAACTATGTATCCACAAGCGACTGGACCACTCATTGTCCATCGATTGGATATGTCCACTTCTGGGCTGATGCTTATCGCAAAATCAAAGGATATCCATCAGCACCTTCAAAGCCAATTTATCAAACGTAAGATCAAGAAACGATATATAGCTATCCTTGAAGGACCTTGGCATCGTGCAGAAAATAAAGGCGAAATCAAATTGCCCTTACGTGTTGACCTCGATGATCGTCCTCGGCAGTTGGTGTGTTTTGAATATGGTAAACCAGCGCACACGCTTTGGGAAGTAATAGAATCTGATGCGAATGAAACTCGAATTCATTTTTTTCCTGTGACTGGTCGCACACATCAACTAAGGGTACATGCAGCTCACACTTCAGGTCTAAATCTTCCTATCAAAGGCGATGATCTTTATGGCATCAAAGAATCTAGATTATATCTTCATGCAGAGATGTTGCAGTTTATTCATCCAGTCACGAGGGAAGAAGTAAATATTGAGGTTAGTCCTGATTTTTGATTATTTTTTTCACGTTACAATTAAGCAGAATAAACAGATTTTTACACCATTAAAGCACGTTAAATGACAATTATACATGGACTTTCACAAATATTGCACTTCAACCCAAACACTCAGGAGAAGGTAAATTATTTTGCTGATTTTTTTAAGTTGTATAACCGTTTATTAGGCTTTGATCATAATTTTGCATTTGAAAATCCTCTTTCATTAATTAAAAGAATAAACTACCAAATCGAAAATAATGAAAAGAAAATGCAAAATTACTTGCCACGTCTTCTGGATGCGTTAAACACTTTGGATGGTCCATATAGAAATATAGAATATCAAACTTTCAAAGCTAAAATAGGTGATTATCTGAGCTATTATAAAAAAGATGATTATCTAAATTATGAAGGAAAACCTAATTGTTTAAAAAATGGAAAAGATTGGATAGAAGAAAATAAAGATGTTTTAAAAAATATTGAAATAGATTTAAATGCAAATTTGCTAAATAAAAGTGTTTATGAATTAATAAATCTTCTGCAATGTTCCCACATATTGGCGGAGCATAAGAGTAGGATAGAATATCTTACAAAAATTATTGTCTCCGAGTTCAGATTCAATGAGGAATCAAAGGGCACAGTAAATAGATTGATTCCAAACTTAATGAGTAAATCTCCTGCTGATTTTCCATTGCCAAAGCACACTGAAAACATAGGTGTATTTTTTAGAAATAGAACTTTCCAGCAACAATTTGAAGGAATTTTGAATTTTGCAACAAGAGATTCTTCGAATGATACATTCGTATATCGAATATTTAATTTGGAAGGTAAGTTTAAAGGTAGCTTCATTTACAATAATGTAACATTTACTTCAAGTTCTAATAATAAAATTCAAAAGCTTGTAGCTAATGTCAAAAGAGTCGATAATCATAATAGGATAAATCCTTTTTTTGAAGTGGAAAATTGTTTATATGGCTATATTCATTTAGAATATTTGTATAAAGAAACTGCTAAAAAGAAAGCAAAGGAACAAATTCAAGGTGGTCTAAACTATATAAACAAAACACAAAAATTTTCAGGTTATTTAGATGAACATAATTACATAACGACTTCGAAGGATTTTAGTAATTGTGGATGGGGCATGCAGTTTATGCTTAGTTCTAATGGTATTGATAGCGATAATATAAAAGCACTAAAAGGCTCGAATCCTTATGAAATTTTAAAAAGTAACAAGTCTATAGCTGCAGTTCAATTTTTAGCCTTCGAGCCATTTTTTCTAAGGTATTATATTTCTGGTGAAATTTCCGATGCTTGGAATTATTTGGAAACACTCCTAGGTGAAGGGGAAAAAAATGTAATTGATAATGGAAAAAAGGTTTTAATAAAAGATAAACTTAGATTAAATTTATATGACTTAAGATTGGAAGCATTTAATAGTTTAAATGATTGGCGGTCAGGATATCAAGAACCAGGTATATCATTTACAAAATTAGAGGCAGAAAGTATTTGGAAAGACATTAAACTTATTGATAATACCTTAAAAAGATTTACTAATCCTTTTGTTTCTGAGCTACAGGGCTTAATTGAAAATTTCAAAAAAGCTGAATATAAAACAAGATTAAAAGAATATTACATTAATATATTAAATGAAACATATGAAGTTAGAAATGCATTCATTCATCAAGGAATTAGAAAAACTGAACAAGAAGTAAAACTAAAATTGATATTACCGAATTTAATAGATAGCATCAGAGAAACAATACTGAAAGAAATTAAAAGAAAGCGTACTGTCAATTTGGAAGATTTAATCAAAAGTTTATAATATTATCAAAATTTTTTCATTTCCTTCTAATAATCAGACATCCATGATCATTCATTTTAAACAACTAACCACCAAATATTTTGTGGATTTGAGCAAAGGCTTGGACATATCTATACCACTCAAAAGTGGTGCACCTGGACCTAAGTGTTTTTATGCACCTGATTTTAAGGTAGAAGCAGTGATTGAAGGTGACTTTATTGGTTCAGTAGAGCAGGGTAGTCCAGTCAATTTTAAAAATATATATGTCAATCCTCACGGCAATGGCACACATACCGAATGTGCAGGACATATTACAGCTCAGCCTTTTACGATCAATGGATGTTTGAAGGAATTTCATTTCATTGCACGTATTGTCACTGTTGTACCAGATGTAGCCGAAAATGGAGATAAAGTCATCACTGTCAGATCATTAGATCAAGACCACTTTCGTGGAATAGATGCTGCCATCATCAGAACCATTCCTAACGATCTTGATAAACTTGTGAGAGATTATTCTGGGACTAATCCTCCATATTTCAGCACTGAATCGATCCATTGGCTAAACGCATGTGGTATTAAACACATCATCACAGACTTACCATCTATAGATAGGGAAGAAGATGGCGGCGCATTGGCTGGACATCGTGCATTTTGGGGATATCCAGATTTTCCCGATTTGAGCAAGACTATCACCGAGATGGTGTATGTACCCGATTCGGTCGAAGATGGCTTGTATTTTTGCAATATTCAGATAGTATCAATAGAGTCAGATGCTAGTCCGAGCAAGGTCATGCTTTACAATATGATACCAACAAATTAAAGGATGATTAATGCTGATAATCAATAAGTTATTCAAATCCATTCACACCTGCAACCGTTGTGTACTTGAATGAAAGTTTCTGGTCAGGATAGATATGTTTGAAGGCAGATTGTACCATAAGCGTCCCTTCATGAAAGCCACAAAGTATCAGTTTTAGCTTGCCAGGATAGGTATTGATGTCACCAATCGCATAGATTCCAGGAATATTTGTACTATAGTCCATGGTATTTACTACGATAGCATTGTCTTGTATCTCCAAGCCCCATTCTCCTATTGGCCCTAACTTTGGCGCCAATCCGAAGAGTGGAATGAAATAGTCTGTCTGATGTGAATAGCTTTCCTTACCATCTTCTTCAATGATTACTTCCGATAGATTGCTTTCACCTTTGAGACCTGTGATCTGCGCATTTGTGATAAGGTTTATCTTGCCTTTTTTAGCCAAATCCATGACTTTTTCTACAGAATCTAATGCACCCCTGAATGAGGTACGACGATGCACTAAGGCTACTTCAGAAGCTATATCGGTTAAGAGGATACTCCAGTCCAGCGCAGAATCTCCACCACCAGCTATAATTACCTTTTTACCTCTATATTTTTCAGGATCTTTTATGATATAATCAATACCGCGATCTTCATATTCTTCAATATTTTCTATAGGTGGTTTTCTTGGTTCGAAACAGCCCAATCCTCCTGCTATTGCAACAACTGGGGCACATATGACTGTCCCTCTGTTAGTGGTTAGTTTAAATAACTTTTCATCGACTTTTTCGAGCTTTTCTGCCCTTTCTCCAAGGGTAAATTCAGGCTTGAAAGGCTCTATTTGTTTTAGCAGATTTTCCGTAAGGTCTCCAGCCAAAATACTGGGATATCCTGGTATGTCATAGATGGGTTTTTTAGGGTAGATCTCATTCAACTGTCCACCTGGTTGTCCCAATGAATCAACCAAATGGCACTTGAGTTTGAGTAGTCCAGCCTCAAAAACTGTAAATAATCCAACTGGAC
>CALFYH010000259.1 GCA_937952155.1 uncultured Saprospiraceae bacterium | reverse complement strand
TGCGTGAGTAAAGAGAATTGTCTGTTGTATAGTTACTATTGGAAGAATTGCAATTAGAAAATGCAGAGGAACCAACCGTTGCCATATCTGCCGGAGCAGACGGAGCAACCATTCGTTGCGGTTTTAAGAAAGAACTTTTAAATGACGTTAAAAGCCTTAAAACGGGTAGCACAATAAAAATAAAAGGGCGTTGTGACGGAATGGATATGTTTGGTGTAGTAATGACGCAATGCAGTTTGATCAAATAAGAAAAAAAAATAAACTAAGAATAATAAAAAATATTGGGAAGCTAGATCCAGAAACAATAAAACAAACAAAGCAAGTTATTGAAGAAACATATGTTAAATAAAGTACGCGTGATAACAGAGCAATGGATGGTCAGACAGGCAACTCCAAATCCAATACATATCGCCAAGAAATGTATGTAACAAACAGGTTGAATTCATTAATAAATTTGACTTTTGTGCTTCCAGTTTAAATATGTAGATAAAAATAATTGTATATTTGTCAGTAGCAAAATGCATGTTGATAAACATATTTATAAAGTGTAATGGTGCGATTTATTATCACAATATGCATAAAATCAAATTTAATTACAAAAAATGGAAAAGTTTAACCAAATATGCCAAAGTTGTGGAATGCCCTTAGACAAGGATCCACAAAAAGGTGGTACTAATGAAGACCAAAGCAAGAGTGATACCTATTGCAGCTTCTGTTATATGGATGGAAAGTTTTTGGATGGAGAAATAAGTTTGCATGATAAAATAGAAAAAAATGTTCAAATCGCAGTCGCAAAAATGGGTATTCCCGAAGACAAAGCTCGTGAAATGGCTGTAAGCATCATACCAAAATTAAAGCGCTGGGATTCTTTAAAATTGTAGTTTTTTGTTATGGAAAGTAAGGGGAGCAAGCATTGGTCACCGATTGACAAGAGAATATAAGCGAAATGGCATTTTATCAATTAATAAAAACCCAAAAAATCCCAGCAAGCATCGATGAAATTTGGGATTTTATTTCTTCACCAGCAAATTTGAAGGAGATCACGCCGCCTCACATGGGTTTTGTGGTTACTAGCAATACTGGCACTGCAAAAATGTATGCTGGTATGATTATTAGCTATAAAGTGAGCCCATTGCTCGGCATAAAACTGGATTGGGTCACTGAAATTACACATGTGCGTGATAAAGAATATTTTGTAGACGAACAGCGCATTGGTCCCTATGCCATGTGGCATCATCAGCACAAAATCGAACCTATACCAGGTGGTGTCCTTATGACTGATATTGTGACTTACCTGCCGCCTTTATGGATTTTTGGAGTAATAGCTAATAGATTGATAATCAAAGGTCAGTTAGATGAGATTTTTGATTTTAGGAGGATTGCGTTAGATAAGAAATTTGGTAAATTTTTAGAAAAATAGTCAAGTTGATTTTTGGCACAATGGCGACAATATTGGCAATAATCTCTCATTAATACTAAAAATACGCAAAAGCTTTGTTACCTTGCAGCCTATATTTGTAAATGTATGAAGAGACCATATCTCACTCTAGTTGGATTTATCATTTTTTCATTGGGCATCTTGTCCTTGATCCTTTCCTTGGTAGGACTGAATTTTACGTTCCTGAATTTTATGTATAATCATGGTGTCCTTACCGTTATTATCCAGCTTTTGATGCTTTTCGGTGGCATGGTAATCATGTACGTCTCTAGGGTATCAGACGAAACCGAAGAGTCATAATTTTTACCTATTTTTATTCTGTCAGTTTATCAGTTCGAACCATTAATGGATCACTGTGAAGGAAGCGGTTTTCAGGATTTTGGATCCCTTACTAAAAGCTACAAAGTATAAGCCATCACTTAAATGTGTTGTATTGAAAGTAAGTACATTTCTTCCTACTTTGACCACGTCGTCATAGATGGATTTTATGACATTTCCTTGATTATTAATCAAATATATTTGTAGATCTTCTTTGGCCTTTTGCTCAAATTCCAAGCTGACTTGATTCTCGGTTACTGGATTTGGGTACAATTTCAGGTCTGTCAAGATTGGATTTTCTTCTACGCTCGATTGTCCGACTTGTACATAAGATAGCATAGTGACCGAATCTTTTCCTTCTGCATTTGATGCGACCAATGTCACATCAAATTTTCCTTCATTTGGGTATTTCACTACTGGATTTTGAGCTGTTGATTCAGCAGGTTCGCCACCACTAAAATACCACTTCCATTGTGTTGGGCCGCCTTGTGTTTTATCAAAAAAATGAATGCTTTCTCCTGGCATTATCATGTTTTTGTCTGAAGAAATTAGAACACTTGGTATTGTTCTTTTTTTAACGACGACAGCTTTTTGTAAGATTTTGGTAGAGGTACCAGCGATATTTGCTGTAGTCAATGCGACAAGATTTGTTCCCACATTTTTGTATTGGATTACTGGATCTTTCTCAGTACTTGTTCCTGGAGATCCACTTGGGAAAGTCCATTTGTATGTTACGCTATTTGCACTGCTGCGATTGCTAAAGTACACAGAGTCTTGCGTAAATATTGTATCATTCACCACAATAAAATCTGCAATAGGTTTTGTTTCTGGATCTTGGATGTGGATATAGTCCTGTTTGACTATCGTATCAGTTCCTAGGTCATTTGTGACAATTAGTCTGACATCAAAACTACCATTTGTATTGTATGAGATCTTTGGAGATTTTTCGGTAGATGTAGAAGGGCTGCCACCTTCAAATGTCCAAGACCAAGAGGTTGGATTATGTCCAGTTATGTCGCTATATAAGATTGAAGTGTCTTTGTGTGTTGTAGTAAGGTCTGAAGTAAATTCAGCCATTGGCATACTTTTTTCTTGATTTTCGTCAAGCAATTGGCCGAGCCATGTGCTGTATCCACCCGTTTCGCCAAAACAACCAGTGACCCAAGCTTCAGTCCTATTATTTACAAAACGTCTTCCTGCAGTGGTATAATCGCCCCATCTTTCAAAGTTGTCGGATAACACGTTAATGAAGCTAGATCCAGCCTTTAAAGTAACAGGTTCACTCCACAAAAATGATGCACCATTGCCACTACATACTCGTTGCTGCTGGCTTGGAAATATTTCTGGTCCTGAGATCAAATAATTTACTAGTATTTCTTGGTCATTTTCTTGTCTTCCAAATGCTGCAAATGATGGGAAACCAAAATCCTGACCACTAAAAGTAAGAACATTAGTTTGTAAGTCAAGATCAGATACCTTCATGCGCCCATAAAACAGTCCTACATCACCAGCTGGTGTATTTACATGGCTTCCCATATGGATGGTTCCATTCAAGTACATAGCCGACCATATTCTACTATCAAAGGTATTTAACACATTGGCAGTATTTGGTTGTCGTGCATCTGGTGCCAGTTGAGTGGTTGTTCCTAATGTTTGAAGGGAAATCAAGCTTGGATTATTTTTGACTGACTCTGTTGTATAATATAAGTTATAAGTATTGCCACCGGTTGCATTGTTGCTGACGAAATACATACCTGGCGTGAGTAACGTGTTCCAACCAGAAAGCGCTGGTACAAGATTGAAAGATGGCAAATTGTCGGCATCTTTCAGGTCGTTATAATATTTCCATGTCAATGGCTTACCTTCATATCCGTCGTTTTTATCAATCTGATACATCACTGAATACTTCCAGTCACCAGGTAGATCACGCATCAATCCTGCGATATAAAAATCAGATTTCGATAAAGCTATATTGGGATAATCAAACCAACGATCATCACCAGAAGGATTGCCATCAATTTTATAATAATTCCATTCACCATTCGGATCTTCGGTCTTAGAAAATGCCATACAGAGATAAGTATTTCCTGGTTCTGATCCATGCAGACACATAAATATAAAACGGTGAGATTCAACATCATAAATGACTCTTGGGTCGTACATTCTAGTACCTAAACCTAACAAGGTGAAAAAATCTACAAAGCCTTTGCTATAGGTGACCTTTCCATCTGGATTTGAAAAAATGACATTAGTATTGATAGCTGATACAATAAATCCATTACGAGAGATAGCCATAGAATTGTCCATCGGTACACTAGTTCCACGTATATTGCCTCTGAAATTTCTACCCAAAAAAGGTGGTGATGTTTCCACTCTTCCTGATGGTGAACCTTGAATTTTTATAGGTGTATTTTTTGTTTCACGCACTTCATTTGCAGTCTTTTTTAATAATTCTAATTGTTTTGTGGGTATTGAAGATGTATGATGATAAGCGCCATAATTCTTTAGTGTAATATTCCAATCTTCATTTATCAAATGTGGATTTATAGTTGCTTTACATGGTGTTGATTGCAGTTCTGATCCTTTATTTGCCTTATAATTGCGATTTTTTAGATCAGGCATTGTCATTTTTTGAGCAGTGATTGGATGACAAAATATCGCGGATAAAAGGAGAATGGATATCAAATATTTCATTTGTAATGGTTTTATTGTGTACAAAGATAGCAGAAAATACTTTTTCCCAAATAAATTATGGTAATTAATATACGCATCCTAGTTTATTTGTCGGAGACATACGATTGACCTTCAGTCAATAAAAACTTAAAGTTTTAAATCAGAAATTAGCAAAGTGAACAATTATACCATTCATCAACAATCATTTGTGGTGTTTCAGGTTCAGATTTATGTTTAAATTCATTGGTATGTTTATCGTAAACATAATCAGCAGCCCATGTTTGATGATTTTGGCTTAATTCATCCAGACTATCAAGGATAAAATCGATCTCCGAGTCTTCCATAGTTGGATGGATAGACATACGCACCCAACCTGGTTTGTTGGCTAAGATACCTTGAGATATTTCATTTGTGAGTGTTTTGGACTTTTCGTGAGAAACTTCCAAAAGATAATGACCATAGGTACCTGCACAGGAGCATCCGCCACGCATTTGAATGCCAAAACGATCGTTAAGCAGTTTTACAGCTAGATTGAAATGCAGACCATCGATGTAAAATGATATCACACCCAATCGGTGAGTGTGTTGATCTGCCAATACTTTTAGATTAGGTATTGTGGCGAGTTTTGGCCATATTTTGGCAAGGATTTCGTGCTCTCTTTCAAGCATTTTGGTTACAGACATCTTTTCTTTTAGTAAAATACAAAAAGCTACCCTAATGGTCTGTAAAAAAGCTGGAGTGCCACCATCTTCTCTTGCCTCGATTTCATCGTGATATTTATGTTCGCCCCAAGGATTGGTCCAGTCCACAGTGCCACCACCAGGATTGTCAGGTATTCGATTGTTGTATAGTTTTTGATTGAATATAAGTATGCCTGATGTAGATGGACCACCAAGAAATTTATGTGGTGAAAAATATATGGCATCGAGATATTCATCAGGATTTGAAGGATGCATATCGATGTCTATGTATGGAGCTGAGCATGCAAAATCCACGAAACACAAGCCGTCAGCTCTATGTATCATGCCAGCCATGCGATGATATGGCGTGTCTATTCCGGTCACATTAGAACATGAAGTAACAGCAGCGATTTTTATTTTTCTATCTTTATATTTGTCTAGAAGACGTGCAAAATCATCCAAATCTACTTTACCTTCATTGCAAGCTTGTATCACTACAACTTCACCTATGGTTTCTATCCAAGAGGTTTGATTGGAATGATGCTCCATGTGTGTGACAAAAATTATAGGTCGTTCTTCTGGTTCAATTGCGATTTTATCCTGAAATTTCTCATGTAGCTTTATACCAATGATGCGCTGCAATTTATTGACAACACCAGTCATCCCACTATTGGAAGAGATTAAGATGTCACCTTCTTTGGCATTGACATGTTTTTTGATGATGTCACGAGCTTTTTTATAGGCGACAGTCATGGACGAACCTGTAATATTGGTTTCTGTGTGTGTATTTGCTACGAAAGGCGATATCTTTTCTGTCAATATCTTTTCTATCGGCGCATACATTCTCCCACTTGCCGTCCAGTCTGCATAAACTATCTTTTTGCGACCATATGGTGTCTCAAATTCTTGATCTATACCTATGATATTTCTTCTGAAAGGCTCAAAATATAATTCCAGTGCACTTTTTGGGGTTTGTGTCATATGACTGATTTTACTTTGTTGATAAGCATTAGCGCAGTCTCAGGATCACCAGCTTCACAATATATTCTGACGATCGGCTCCGTATTGGAAAGTCGCATATGTACCCAGCCAGCTTCGAAGTCTATTTTGAGTCCATCGGTTTCATTTATTCTTTCGTCGACGAAGGTCTTTTTTATCTTGGAAAATATGTCTGCTAAATCTAATTCTGGAGTAAGTTCAAGCTTATCTTTGATAATTTCGTATGCAGGATAAGTAGATTTGAGTGCTGACATTGTCATCTGCTTTTCTGCCAATAATGATAGGAAAATTGCAATTCCTGCCATGGCATCTCTACCATAATGTAGTTCAGGTACTATGACGCCGCCATTACCTTCGCCGCCTATTATTGCATTATTGGCTTTCATGGCATTTACGACATTAACTTCACCTACAGCCGATGCTATATATTGGCCTCCATGTTTGTGCGTAACATCCGACAAAGCTCTGGTTGACGACAGGTTTGAAACTGTATTTCCTTTTTCTCTAGAAAGAATGTAGTCAGCGATAGCTACCAAGGTATATTCTTCGCCAAACATTGCCCCATCTTCGCATACAAAAGCCAATCTGTCCACATCAGGATCAATGCTGATGCCTAAATGCGCTTTTTGGTTGACTACAGCAGTAGAAAGTTGCTCAAGATGCTTTGGTAATGGCTCAGGATTATGCGCAAAATCTCCGTAATTATCCGTATTCAAAAGTGTGTATTTTACACCCAAGCGATCCAATAATGGTGGAATGGAAATAGAACCAGTGGAATTGATACAATCGACAACCACATGAAAACCTGCATTTTTTATAGCTGATGCATCAATATGTTTGTATTGTAAAATTTGATCTATATGATAATCTATGGCATCATTATACGTGGTGTATTTGCCTAGACTATCTATGTTGTTGAATTCAAGTGATTGGGATGCAATAATTTGGATGATTTCTTGTCCATCTGCGGCAGAGATAAATTCACCATCTTGATTGAGAAATTTTAATGCATTCCATTCTTTAGGATTATGACTTGCCGTAAAAATAATTCCAGCACCAGCATTTAATTTTGGTACCATCATTTCTACAGTTGGAGTAGTGGAATAGCCCAGATCTACTATATCTATACCCATGCTTAGCAAGGTATTTACAGCTAACTGGCTCACGATATTACCGCTGATACGACCATCACGGCCAACTATGATTTTTTGAATACCTTTTCTGCGTTTGAGCCAAATTCCAAAACCTGCAGTGCATTCTACTACATCTACTGGCGTCAGATTTTCGCCAGGTTTTCCTCCTATTGTTCCGCGTATGCCGGATATTGTTTTTAAAAGTGCCAAAATTTGCTTGTTTTATTAAAAATTCAGGACAAAAGTAAGTAAATTTTAATGCAAAAAGTTTCATTCAATGTGTAAATTATAAGCTTAAATTCTATATTGTTAATAATAAAAACTAATTTTGTTATTGTAAATGTTTGTTTTTGTCACTTTCCCTTTTAGTATTGTGAGGTCATTGTTTTATTTCATCAATAATAATCAACATTTGAAAATCTATATTGTAATATTTTTGGTTTTGCTTCTAGGTAATTCTCAGGCACAAGTTGTTCAATTTGATTCGCTTACTTACAAGAAAGCTCTAAAATTAGCGCAAAAGTATGCAATCGTAGATGGCCATGTCGATTTGCCATATCGATTGAGGATTAAAAATTTCAGGTTGACAAAAGAGTATTTGGGTATTCCTTACAAGACAGATGAAGGAGATTTTGATTATGTAAGGGCACGGAAAGGTGGATTGGATGCACCATTTATGTCAATATATATTCCTTCATCATTTCAGAAGACTGGTGGTGCTAAGGAATTGGCTGACAGCCTGATCAACATGGTAGAATACATCGCCGAAAATCAATCGGATTATTTTCAAATGGCCTATAGTCCAAAAGATGTCATAAAAGCAAAAAAGAAAGGTAAGATCGCCTTGCCTATGGGTATGGAAAATGGTGCTCCTGTCGAAGATGATATTTCCTTGGTACCTTATTTCAAACGTAGAGGTATTTCATATATCACACTCACCCATGCTAAAGACAATAAGATTTGTGACTCATCTTATGACACAACTCGCACATCGAATGGATTAAGTAAATACGGTTATCTTGTAGTGGATGAAATGGTCAAAAATGGTATTATGGTCGATATTTCGCATGTTTCTGATAGTACTTTTTATCAGGTCTTGAGGCATGTCAAAGTGCCTGTAATTGCTTCACATTCATCTTGTAGGAAATACACACCAGGTTTTGAACGCAATATGAGCGATGATATGATTTATAAAATGAAGGAAAATGGTGGCGTAATTATGGTCAATTTCGGCTCAACATTTCTAGATAGCAGGGTAGGCCAATATAATGATAGCCTTCGCAATGTATTGCAAGAAATATTAATTAATAAAGGAATAAAAGATGGGACGGACGATGCAAAAATTGTGAGAGACTCATTTCAAAGGTCAAATCCAAGACTCTTCTCTGATGTAGGCATGGTTGCAGATCATATAGACCATATAGTACGTATCGCAGGCGTAAATCATGTGGGATTTGGTTCAGATTATGATGGTATGGGCGATTCGCTTCCGACAGGTCTAAAAGATGTAGGTGATTATCCAAATTTGATCGCCGTCTTGCTTACGAGAGGATACAGTAAATCTGATATTGAAAAAATGTGTAGTGGCAATTTATTCCGTGTTTGGAATAAGGTTTTGAAAGTTGCCAAAAAGTATTCAAAATTAAAATAATATAATGTCAACCACTTCGATTTTTGAACGAAAAATATCTCCTTACTACCAATTATTATTTGTTTTAGCATTGACAATAATAATGATGGGCTTGAGCTATTTTATGCCCAAAGTGCAATATTCTAGTACTGCGAGTATCATGCCTTGGGTAGTGGTTTGTGGCATGATTTTGTTTTTTGCAATACTCAATAGTATTATGAGCTTCAGTGCACCAAAGGATTCCAATTACTGGATGCAGTCTATGATAAGTTTTGGAACACTTTTGGTTCTATCAGGCGTATTAGCTTGGCTTGTAAGTGGTGTTTCAATTTATGAAGCTGGATCGGTCCGTAAGGTATTTCTTGTGCTTACTTTTGGTTATTTGGTCTTTATGTCCATTGTAAATTTGATAAAGTTTTTGCTGGATTTATCCAAAAAGAGTGACGAACGATTCCTAGATAAACATAAAAATTCGTAATTTTAAATTATGGTAAATGAATAAATATTTTTCTTTGATAACCCTTGTACTTTTGGTTTTAGTTTCGTCATGTCAAACACCCAAGGGATCAAACCAAGTCTCTAAATCATCGATACTAAATGATACCAAATCATATTTTCTCAATATGCGTGGAGATACAATCAAAAAGCTTGTGATAGATGATGCTGTGTGGAAATCCAAGCTTTCAGAAATGGAGTACAAAGTGCTAAGGCAAAAAGGCACAGAACGAGCGTTTACAGGTGATTTGTTGGACAATAAAGTTGAGGGTCTGTACACCTGTCGTGGCTGTGGAATGCCGCTTTTTGCAAGTAAGTACAAATTTGAGAGCGGCACCGGATGGCCAAGCTTTTTTGATGTTCCTGATAAGGCGAGTATTGATATTTCTACAGATTATGATTTGGGGTATCCTAGATCAGAGTTGACCTGTGCTAAATGTGGTGGTCATCTTGGTCATGTTTTTGATGATGGACCTAAGCCTACGGGTAAGCGATATTGTATTAATTCAGTTTCGTTGGATTTTGTGAAAACCGAAAATTGATTGGTATTATACCAAATTAATTATCGTTTATCAGGTTTGGGAATTGAGTACCGCAACAATTTTTCATTTCCTTTCATAAATGCACCATCAGCTTCTAAACCCAATTTTTCTAATAGCTTGATGGATGATGTATTATCAGGAAGTGTGATGGCTAAAATGGTTTCTTGTGCATCACTTGCCATTAGCTTATGCAAATACATGCTGCTCGCTTCATAAGTAAATCCCATTTTTTCATAAGAAGGCAGAATAGCAAATCCAATGTCAGGAAATAGTAACTCATCTCTTTGTAATAGTGTCACTATGCCTATAGCTTGATTGGTTTCCTTAAGTTCAAATACATTGTAAAAAACTTGATCATTTTTCATGATTCTTTCTATATAATCTATAGCATCCAGTAAGTCTTTTACATTCCTATCACCGATGAATTTCAACCAACCTTCGGTATTGAAAAGCTCCAAGATAAACTTACTATCTTCCACAGATAAAGGTCGAATCCGCAATCTTTCAGTTTCTAATATTTGCTGCATGTTAGGATTGTTGTTCTTGATTTTTTGTGCGAAGAAAAACTACAAGATTTGGTTCTGAATCAAGGGGCATTCTTGTCAAATTAAAATTCAATTTGTGCAGTAATGCGATAGATTTTTGATTTTCTTTATGGGTATGTGCCTTTATCGCTTCAAAACCAAGTGAATGAAGGCCATATTCAATTACACTATTGGCTGCTTCATACATGATACCCTGACCTTGAAATTCATTCAAAAGTTCAAAACCGATTTCGCAGATCTCATGATCTTGTGATTCGTCAAAAAGACAAATAGTGCCTATAAGTGTATTGTATTCTTTTATGGTAATTGCCCAATATTTTAAGTTGCTTTCTTGGGTTTTTTCCGATATGGTCTTTATAAAATCCAACGCATCATCAAGCGTTTTACTTCTTTTACGATCAACATATTTATTTATTTGTTCGTCAGACCTAAGTAAAAATATTTCATTTGCGTCACTTTCTAGCAATGGCCGCAATATCAAACGCTTTGTCTTCAATATTGGGAAAAGGGACTGGTCAAGTTCCATAACTTTAGAGTTATACATTATTCAACCTTTAAGTAATTATCCCAATATTTTTCGGGATTAATTAAATATTTATTTAATGGATCAGTATACCAATTACCATCTCCAACAAACAACTTATATCGATATTCGCCTGGAGGTAGTTTTATCTCACATGTCCATATCCCATTTTCATCCTTCGTAAAAGGATTGGCATTTGGTTTAAAATCATTAAAACTACCGACAAGAGAAAGTTTTTCTACACCTTCGAAATGATTTACCTTAAATGAAATTACGCCTTTCTTTTCTGGCTGAAAAAGTAAAGCCATGTAATTTTTAGGGTTTTTTGACAATGCTTGGTCAAAATATTTTTTTGAATTGGTATAATCCATATTGGCTAAATAGGCACAAGCTAAGCTCGATAATGCTTCATCAGCTTCTGGATGATATTTCAAATTGAGTTTAAAAACTTCAATAGCCACATCATTTTTTTTCGATCTTAAGTAAGAATACCCAAGATCATCTAATGAGCGAAAAGAAAAATTGTATAGATCTGATTTTGAATCTCGCAATTTTTCATAAGTTTTAGTAGCTTCCATGTAGTTCTTTTTATCGAAAAAAATGGCTACTTCGTCACTGATGCTTTTTGTAAAATAATCTTTGATTTCAACAGTTCTTTCACCTTTTTGCAACTCATCTTTCAGATGCAGTACTTTGGATTCATTAAAGTCATATTTTTGGTAAAGATGAAAAGATCCATTTTTTAAATCACAAATTTGTGAATAGATGGTTGCATTAGTTACTTCAGTTTGAGCTGTTTTTTGTAAAATATTTTTAAATAGGTCTATAGAAATTGTTGGATTTTTACTTAAA
>CALFYH010000258.1 GCA_937952155.1 uncultured Saprospiraceae bacterium | reverse complement strand
AATGTCAGCAATAGAATTTATGTCAGCACAGAATACGACGGATTGTATGTTTCTACAGAATACGAAACAGGCATTTACGACTTCCAAAGGGTAGAAAATTATCCTTATATCAGACCAAAAAAAATATTTTTCAATCCATTTGCACCTTGTGAAATGTGGGTCACCACGATGGGCGGCGGAATTTGGAAGGCTTATGACATCATACATCCTACAATAAGCGCCCAAGAAACATCAGTCTGTGTAAACAAGGTCTTTACAACAAAAGTACAAAACAATATTTCTACAGATATCTTTTGGCAAGTAGAAAATGGTACGATCACACAAGGACAAGGTACGTCAAGCATTGAAATTAAATGGACTAAATCTGGCTCTTCATGGATTACCGTAGAATTCAGCAATGGACTTAGCGGATGTAATACTCAAGATAGTGCCTTTATTACGATAAACCCATCGCCAGTAGCAGAATTTACATTTACTCAAGATGATAAGACTTTTACCTTCAAAAATGAAAGTATGGATGCGACACAGTATCTATGGGATTTTGGAGACAATAATACGAGTACCGAAATTTCTCCTATTCATACCTATGATAATTTCGGGTCGTACATGGTAAAGTTGATAAGTACCAATGATTGTGGAAGTAATGAAAAAGGAAGAACCGTTGAGATCCTTTCCTCTATCGACCAACAAATTGATGTAAATTTAAATATTCAAATCCTACCTAATCCTGCCCATGAATCCGTTAATATTGTATATGACATGAATTTGATTTCAAAATTTGAATTGGTGAATCTATCTGGTATTTCAGTTTTTGAAGCCGATTACCCAAGTAATATGGATTTGTCGAGTCAAAGCTTAGCAAAAGGCGTGTATATTATCAAGTTTTATACAAAATCGGGTATAGTTATTCCAAAAAAAATGGTTTTATATTAACCTTGAGTTAGCTTTGATAAACAACTTGGTTCTTACTTGACCTTATACACTGTACCACTTTTATTTTCATAGATTTTCGGCAACTTTTCATGCGCAGTTCTGGCAAATTCTGGTAAGCTTTCCCATGAAGTATTGCTGAAATAAGATGTCATGCCGTTAATGATCAGATACTGTGGTGCATCAGGCTTCAAAGTCAACGTATCTAATGCCTTATAATCTAAGAAGCGTACTTTCGTCGTATCAAATCGGCTATGGAGCAACCCATAATCGTGATTTACCCTATCTGTGATGATATATTTGAATCCACCTATTTTGTCAATGACATTGATATTCAATTGTTTTTGTTCTTTATAATTTACTTTTTTATTGTACAAACTGTTTTGCACAAAGACACTTATCCAAGCAATAAACATTAGTACAAAAGCCCATCTAATTTGAGCCTTGAATCCAAGTAAGATAGATCCCATTAGTGGCAAATAAAACAACCAAGTATTTTCGTACTGCTTAAAGACACTTAGACTCAACAACAGTATCACCGACACCAGAGAAATTACGACCAATTTGTTAGACGAAACAGAGAGATTGGTTATTCCAAAGGCAATTAGAAGCGCGCCTATAGGTAAAACATACATGACGTGTCTCGGATCTGGGCAAAGCGGTGCATATGACGTATAAGAAATCGTCATGAAATTTGAAAGCAATAATAAACTTATAAAACTAACGGCTACGAAATGGAGTTTCTTATTTTTTGACGCCCACGTCATAGGTAAAAAACAAAGCGGTATCAGAAATAAATTTCGAATAAGCTCGTTCCACAACTGAAATCCGATTCTTTCTAAAGTCGCACTAATGGGCAGTAGATCATAAGAACAGGCGGAAATATACTGCCCTGCAAAAATATGATGGACTCGCGCTAATAAATCACCTAAAATAAAGTAAGAATACAATAAGTAAATCAATCCGAATATTGATAAAATAATCAAAACCATTTTCCAAAAATATTGATGTCTCTTATTAAATATATCAGACAGCATTAAGATCAGAAAAAAAGGATAGAAAATAAGAAATGTCTCTTTAGAAAAAAATATCAAAATTACGCCTATTGCAAACCAAGCAAATGTCTTGGAAACCAGATTAAGATTAAACTTTTCGGAATAATAGCTCAAAAAACATATGAAAAATCCTAACTCGATAGTTATATCTGGCATAGGTTTTTCTACGTACATCAGATGCATGGGTGCAAAAATCAAAAACAATGCGCCAATGAGACAACTATTTATTGGTAGATCCTTTACTGCCCACAAATACAAAGATACAATAATACATAACTGTAAAAAACCGGTTAAAAAATTGGCAAAATCTGTGACACCAAATACCGAGTAATTGAAAGCAAGCAAGGCAAATCCTGCATATCGATGTGCATACAATGAGTCATGCGAGAAATTGCCCTTTAAAAGACTGTCCGCCAATCTGCAATATTCTATATCATCAAAACCAAAGTATCCACCATGAAAATAAAAGAAATGAATCCCATATATGAAACTCATTATCACCAGCACGATTGGAATGAAAAATTTGGATATATTATTTTCTACTTGCAGATCTGAACAATTTTAAAAACAAAGATAGATTAAATTCCATATCGTGTAGCCTTTTTATTATTAAATCGTTTCACTAGGAAACTAAACTATTTCAAAATCTGTTTAATTTTTTAAATAAAAGTATAATAAAATGGAAATCAAGGTAGAAAATATAAAATGTCATGGTTGTGCCAATACGATAAAAAACGGACTTTTGAAAATCAAAGGAGTCGAGCAAGTTCAAGTAAACGTAGAAAAAGGCACAATAGATGTGGAAGGAAAGGATGAAATAGACAGAGATGAAATTGTATCCCGCTTGCATTCAATGGGTTATCCTGAGCCAGGTCAAGGATCCGGATTAACTACGGCTACATCTTTTGTGAGTTGTATGATCGGGAGAGTAACTTCTTGACATTCTTCTTCAAGGCTAAAAAACAAAAGAGACAATAATTTTTAAAACTATTGTCTCTTTTTTTGGGAGGCTAATGGGGCTCGAACCCACGACCCTCGGTACCACAAACCGATGCTCTAACCAACTGAGCTATAACCTCCGTTTTAAAATTGCGACGCAAAAGTATAAAATAATTTTATTATCAGAAATTTTCTAGCATTAAAAATCCGAATGTTTCATAATTTCTAATTTTCAACCCTAAAACTAGCCGCAAGAAAAGAACAAAATTGAATTTTTGCAAAATTTTTTACAATACCAATGTATCTTTACATCTTTTTTTAGTCTAAATAGGAGTAACTTTAGCCAATCAAAGATAAATTTGCAGAGCCAAAAAATAAATAATCACTTGTTCGTAAATAAGACATCATCTGAAGATGTCTTAGAAAGCATATATAAAAATTATTATGCAATGCTTTGCAATCAGGTGTACATGGTCATTCGAGACAAAAGTATAGCTGAAGACATTGTACAAGAAGTTATCGTAGAAATCTGGAAAAAAAGGGATAACATAGAAGTACACCAATCCATAGAAGCATATCTGAAAAGAGCGTGTAAAAATAGAGCACTAAACTATATACGCGACCAAAAAATAAAGTGGGAAGATGAATCAGAATTGCTGGATAAAGAAGATAAATACGTCTCATCAGAAGAGCAAATTCATTACGAAGAGCTAGAACAAATGGTGTGTAAGTATATTGACCAACTACCACAAAAATGTAGATTAGTATTTTCACTGAGCAGGTTTGATGACATGAGTTATTCAGAAATTGCAGACAACTTAGGTATATCTGTAAAAACAGTCGAAAATCAAATTTCAAAGGCACTAAAAGTACTTCGTGAAAAAATTTTTAAAAATAGTTATGAAAAATAAGGGTAATACGTTGTATTTTGTGTCTTTATTAAAAAGGCGTACAGCATGTTGTATAATGATAAAATAAAATATATCCATCAGTATCTTTCAGGAGAACTTTCCCCTGCGGAAAAGAAATCCTTTATTGACTGGAAAGATAGTGATATTCAGCATACTATTTTGTTTAATCAAATACGTGATATTTGGTCTATAGAAGCTTCTACTCCTCAGCTCCATTTTGATGCTAATAAAGCATTTTTAAAACATAAAGCTTTAATTGACAATGAAAAATCTATACCAGAAGTAAAAGAAGCAATTATAAAAAAATTACCTCTGCATACCACAAAAGTCAATTGGTTTTTAAGGATAAAGTATATCGCTGCAATTTTGGTCTTAGTTATCGGCGCATTATTTATCTTTGAAAACAGGAATACCGCCATTTCATCTGATGAGCCTATGATGATGGTGCTTAGTGATGGCTCTAAAGTATGGCTTGAAAAAAATGCGAGTCTTGACATGACAGATTTTGGAAAGGGAAGCAGGAAATTATCACTCCAAGGTAAAGGTTATTTCGAAGTAACTCCTGATAAAAATGCGCCTTTCACCGTCAGTACCGACGGATTTGAAATCAAGGTTTTAGGAACAAAATTTATTGTCAATAGCGATGATAAAAAAGTCAATGTAAAAGAAGGAAAAGTAGAAGTATCAAATGCTACAAAAAAAGTTCTAGTGACTACTGACCAGCAAGCATCAGTTAAACAAAATGAAATCGATGTTGTCCAAGTAGATTTTGGTGGATTGACACTTTGGTTTAACGAAAATCTTGAATTCAAAAATACGCCTTTTGATGTAGTAATCCATGATCTTGAGGTGTTTTATAATACAAAATTTATCCTCCCATCTCGCAAAGATTGGACTGCTTGTACCTTCACATCTGGCCCTTTGAAGACAAATACCATCGATCAAGTGCTCACCATGCTCAAGCTGACTTATGATCTGGAATATACCCGCCAAAATGACAATAATATCAAGATTTCTAAGGTAAAATGTAAGTAAATTCTTGATATTTAGCGATTTCGCAAACATTTTTGACAAACTTTATTAAAAAAATGTAACTTTGTTGCCTTATTTCAAGGTATTCAAAGTAGGATGTTATTAAAGAAATTTATATTATCTTTTTTGGGAATTATAATGACATTACATGTCTGGAGCCAAACCAGGCCTGATGAAAAAATTGTCAGCTATACATCTTATAATAAACCACTTAAGCAGGTATTAAAAGAGTTGGGCGCCATCACGGATGTAAATCTGGTATATTCAGAGTCTCGTATCCCATCCAACAAAACTGTTTCCATCAAAGCCGAAAAAGAGAAATTATCTGGCATCCTTACGGTAATCCTCGATGATTTTAATTTAAGTTATCAGATAGTAGGCAATCAAATAGTCATAGTTAAAAAATCTACAGACAATCCGGATGATTTG
>CALFYH010000257.1 GCA_937952155.1 uncultured Saprospiraceae bacterium | reverse complement strand
TGATGTGTATCGTCTCATTAGACATAATGAAGCTCCAAAAGAAATCGAAGTACATTTTGTAGACAGCACAGTTAGCCCGACAGGAATGGGCGAGCCGTCAGGGCCACCAGCAATTGGAGCTTATGCCAACGCCTTGTACAAAGCCACTGGAAAGCGATTTTATCATCAACCATTTTTAGTAGAACAAAAAGTACAAGGATAATCCACGATGATGCACGAACTTAAGGCCATTGTTAGAAGTTATGACATGGCCAAAGCTCAAGGGAAAAAATGTGCTTTATCGACTGTGGTAGATGTCTTTGGTTCGTCATATCGAAGACCTGGTGCAAGGATGTTGATTACGGATGATGGCCAATTGACAGGTGCTATCAGCGGCGGATGCCTTGAAGGCGATGCACTAAAAAAGGCACTTCATGTCATTCGACAACAAACGCCATCAGTACAAACCTATGATACGATGGATGATGATGATGCCATTATTGGTATTGGTTTGGGATGTAATGGAATAATTAAAATATTGATTGAACCTATTGACGTTAACGATATTCATAATCCAATTGAACTTATTAGGTTGGTCATCTCGCAAAGAGTTCCTGCGTGTTTGGTGACCTTATTTTATTTAGGGTTTGAACATGATGCTGTTGCAGGTACAAAATTTATTATAAATAGAGACCAATTTGACAGTACTGCCAATTTGAAGGTTGCTTTTGATCACAATATTACTTCAATTGGCAAGGAAGTGATGTTAGAAAAAGCAAGCCGGTGGTTACATTTTACTTACAATGGAAAAGAATATTGTTTCTATTTTCAGTATATCATTCCATCTATAAAATTGGTCGTAGCAGGTGCAGGACAAGATGTTATTCCACTTACGGAAATAGCCGAAACGATTGGTTATGAAGTGTTTGTCGTGGATGGTAGAGCGAATTACATTAATAAACAAACATTCCAACCAAGCTGTAGTGTCTTTCTCGCAAAACCAGAAGAAGTGTTATCAAAAGTCTCTATTGATGAGTTTACCTATGTAGCATTGATGACCCACAATTACAATTATGACAAAAAGCTATTATCCATTTTGATTGAAAACGAAAACCTTCATTACATAGGTGTTTTAGGTCCAAGAAAAAAAATAACTCGAATGTTGGACGAATTTGTGGGTGAAGGAATTTTGCTTTCAGAATCACAAATGGCAAAAATTTATAGTCCGATTGGTATTAATATCGGAGCAGAAACTTCAGCAGAAATCGCCCTTTCCATCATAGCAGAAATTCAAGCTGTTTCAGCAGAAAAATTGGTCTATTCCTTGCGTGACGCAATGCATGGTATTCATGAAAATGCAGAGATGATCGGCAGTTAATTTCATATTTTCTTTAAGCAGCTTTTACCTTTACATGAATTTTTGTAGCAAGGTCTAAATGTTTTATTGTAAATTTGCGCATTATTTTACAGTTAGATTATGGCAATTGTATATTTGACCAGGGTAGAAAAATTTAATGCAGCGCATAAGCTGTGGATAAATGCTTGGTCTGAAGAAGAAAATTTTGATTTTTTTGGTAAATGTTCCAATAAAAATTGGCATGGGCATAATTATACACTTTATGTCACAGTGAAGGGCACACCTGATCCTGTGATAGGTTTTGTGCATGATGCCAAGAAGCTAAGTAAAATTATCAGAGAAGTCGTGACAGAAAAGCTCGATCATTCCAACCTGAATCTTGATCTCGATTTTCTACCTGAAGGCATGATGCCTACAACTGAGAATATGGCTGTTTTGATTTGGGAACAACTCGAGCCACATATCAAAGGCTGTACACTGCATTGCATTAAGCTGCAAGAAACCGATACCATTTATGCCGAATATTATGGCGAAAAATAAATACCATCATGGCGTACAAAAAAAAGGATTTTTATGATGAAGAAGTGACATCATCCATTTCGGAAATGTACACAGGAATGATCAATACCTTAGGTGAAGATGCATCTAGAGAAGGTTTGGTGAAAACTCCTGAAAGGGCAGCAAAAGCCATGCAATTTTTAACTCAAGGTTATCAACAAGATGCTAATGCAATTCTAAATTCTGCCTTATTTAAGGAAGATTATAATGAAATGGTCGTAGTGAAGGATATAGAGTTGTATTCATTGTGCGAACATCATTTACTACCTTTTTTTGGTAAAGCCCATGTCGCTTACATACCAAATGGATATGTAGTTGGCCTGAGTAAGATACCGAGAGTGATAGATGTATTTGCTCGAAGATTGCAAGTGCAAGAGAGATTGACCCACGAAATTTTGCATGCAATAGATGACGCTCTAAAACCTCATGGAGTAGCTGTAGTAATAGAAGCTGCACATATGTGCATGATGATGCGTGGTGTCCAAAAACAGAATTCAACAACTACAACTTCTGCTTTTACAGGCGCATTTTGTAACATTGAAACTAGAAATGAATTTTTAAGTTTGATAACCGCAAAATTAAGATAAGATATATATATGAGTGCATTTGTTTTTCCGGGTCAAGGTGCCCAGTTTGAAGGAATGGGAAAGGACCTATTTGAAAGTAGCGAAATTGCCAGGAATCTATTCAATGAAGCTGACGAAATCTTGGGTTTTGGGCTATCATCTATTATGTTCAATGGAAGTGCTGAAGAACTCAGGCAAACCAAGGTGACGCAACCTGCACTCTTTGTACACAGCATTGCTACCTTGAAATCAAAAGCAACGGAACAACCTGAAGCTGTTGCTGGTCACTCTTTGGGTGAATTTTCTGCGCTTGTAGCCAATGGTGTATTGAGTTTTGTTGATGGACTGAAGCTTGTATATGCTAGAGCAATGGCAATGCAAGCAGCTTGTGAAGCTATCCCTGGAACGATGGCAGCTATTTTAGGTTTGGAAAATGCAATTGTAGAAGATATTTGTAGTAAAATTGAAGATGTGGTCGTTCCAGCTAATTATAATTGTCCGGGTCAGTTGGTTATTTCTGGTTCGCTCAAAGGTGTAGATCTTGCTATGCAGAAGCTTACAGAAGCAGGTGCCAAGAGGGCAATTTTATTGGAAGTTGGAGGTGCATTTCATAGCCCACTGATGGAACCTGCGAGACAGCAATTGGCCAGTGCCATTATGGAAACACATTTTTCACAGGCAATTTGCCCAGTATATCAAAACTTCACCGCATTACCTGAATCTAATCCTGATATCATCAAGCAAAATCTGATTGCCCAGCTGACAGGTGCAGTCAGATGGACACAAACTATCGAAAAAATGCTCGAAGACGGAGTTTGCAGCTATATAGAAGTTGGTGGATCGGGTAAGGTACTCTCTGGATTAATCAAAAAAACGGATCGTGCAGCAGAAACCAATACCCTCTGAAAATGACATCAAAGCTGGGAGTATTCTCGTAGCAGAACCATTTATGCTCGATCCAAATTTTAAGAGATCCGTTGTATTGATTTGTGAAAAAAACAACGAAGGTACTACTGGATTTATCTTGAATCACCCATTGGAGATCAGTGTCAATGAGCTAGTTCCCGATTTTCCTAAATCAAAAGCATCAGTACATATTGGTGGACCTGTGGCTGTAGATAGCCTTCATTTTTTGCATAATGTGGGAGACTTATTGGATAATAGTCAAGAAGTTTGTCCTGGCGTCTTTTGGGGCGGCGATTTTGAGAAGCTTCGATTTTTGATGGAAAATGGCGTAATAAAAGATAATAATGTTCGTTTTTTCATCGGATATAGTGGTTGGACTTCAGGACAACTGGATGAAGAATTTCAAGAAGCTTCATGGCTTGTAGATACTATGGATGCCAATTATCTGTTTAGAGTAAAACCATTCGTATTGTGGCAAACGGTACTTACCAATAGAGGAAATACTTATACGGTCATCGCACAAATGCCAGACATGGTGAGTCTAAATTAATCAGTAATTCAGAGAATAAATTAAAAGCTAATACTGTAATTTAACCCTTTGTACGTAGGATGCACTTGGCTATTGTAAATAGAACCAAAGGTATAACTGAATCCTACAGCTACAAAATAGTCATAATCGGAAGCAATAATCCTTCTTTGTGTGAGCACATCGTCTCTAGATGCACCTGCTTTAGGTATCGAAATCTGATCGTGATTGAATTGGATATTTCCACCAATACCGACCTTCAGTCCTTTCACGACATTCCAAGAGATACCACCACCAACGTAAAAGTTGTTTTTACGCAAGTCGTCTAAATAAGATGTGTAAAAAGTGCCGATATTTATTGAGCCCCAAGGTTTTGTAAATGACGTGATAAGTCCTATACTCTGTTGTAGTAGCACTTCTTGTGATTTGAAATATATGGTTGTGTCTCTATAATTCGAAAATTGTGGCCCCAATTCATAGCTTAATACAATGCGTTGGGTATTAAAATCCTTATATGAAAAGATACTATATTCTATGGAAGGCGACAACTTGATACGAGCATCTATATTGTCAAAAACGGATCTTACATACATTCCTGATAAACCTACAGCCCAATGGTCGGATAGTTTTTGTGCAAAACTGGATTCTATATTTTGCGCATCACGGCTTACATTTACTACTTCTGATGTATCTATACCATTCCCATCCTTGTAATATATTGTAAATGATGAGCGATTAAATTGGTTATTTGCATACAAATTAAAGCGATTTTTTTCGGTTTCCCTACTTGCATTTATAAAAGCACTAACGTTGCTATTTTTGTAATTTTGATTGCCATCGAAAAATCCTGATGCACCCATAGAAAACTGCCAATAATTCCAAGGATCAGACTTTTTTTGTGCAATATTGTCACTTGTGTCAGCCGTATATTTTATTTCAATATCTTCTGCAATCGGTGATTTTGCAATGAACTGCATCAATCCTAATTTCAAGCTTTGCAGCATCTTACGTCGTTTCACATCTTCAGTTGCAGTGGCATTATTAAAATAGGATAGCGTGTCTTTTATCGCAGCAAAATCATTTTGTCCTTGAAATGAGATGGTATTGATTTCTCCACCGGCATTATTAAATTGTGTATTTAGTATGACTTGTACATCGCATAAAAAACGATCCCTGACAAAATCGACCATTTTTAGCTCATTGCGCAGATATTCCACATCACAAAGCCATTCATGAGAACAAGTCTGAAAAACTTTAATCTTACTTTTGGTTTTGACTTGCCCGAATGCAGAAGAGATACAATAAATTACAAAAATGAAAACAAATACTTTTTTCACGGATTTATGATTTTAGAACAAATATAATTTACATATGTTGAAATGTACGATATTCAGTGGTCTTATAGACAAGATCATAATTTTTGACGACAGAAATATAATAAACTTAACATCTTGTTTGCATTTATTGTAAGCAGTTTATCAGGGTTTTACCTTATAAATCTCTAAATTTGCCAATTATAAAAAATATTTTTCGATGAGTATAATGACATTGATGTTGATTATTGGTGTGGTTGCATTAATTTTTACTGTAGTGATGGTCTCAATGCTGAAAGTGCATAAATCAATTTTGACGACCTATCTACAAAACTTTACTGGTATTTTATTTATCTTTTCAGGATGGGTCAAGGCGGTAGATCCGATGGGAACAGCATTCAAAATGGTAGATTATTTTACGGAATTTGAAGCAACGTTCAAAGAAACTGCAATGAGTTTTATTGCACCAATCTTCCCATATTTATCGGAGCATGCGTTAGCATTCGCAATCTTTATGATCATTTTCGAAATTATTTTGGGTATTATGCTTTTATTGGGCGATAGACCCAAATTAACATCGTGGTTGTTTTTTCTTCTAGTGTTATTTTTTACATTTCTTACTGGATTTACTTT
>CALFYH010000256.1 GCA_937952155.1 uncultured Saprospiraceae bacterium | reverse complement strand
ATGTATATATGACAGTTTCAGTCAATATTTATTTTTGTAAAAAAAAATAATTAAAATGACAAACCGTAGCTGACTGTGGGCAAAAACGGAATTAGAGAATATTGTTGAAACTCAAATTTATTGGTATCGGACTTATTCCTTGCCAACTCGGTATAGTAAGGATTTTTTTGGTTGTAAGCATTATACACACCAAGGAAAAATTTGGCTCTGCCCCAAGAATATGTGTTATAAAAACTAAATCCAATATCCAACCTATGAAATGCAGGGAAATTTGAATTGTTTTTTTGTGGGAATACGATCACAGGTTTTCCATTGATATTAATCGCGATATCCCATGGAGCTGAATAATATGTTCCGGACATATAAGACCAATTCAAGAGGAATTCAGAAAATTCTGAAAGTCTATAAGTAAATGATGTCTTGAAACTGTGGGTTCGATTTAGTGCAAAAGGGAATTTGTTGCCATTGTTTAAATCTTTAAACGTACGATCGGACACAGAGTAAGTATAATTTATTGCAAATAATGTCTTACCAAATACTTTCTCGATAGTGGATTCAATGCCATAAGCGCCTCCGTTACCAACAGGAACATTGATTTCCCATACTTCATCTTTATTGATATCCACATTGCTTCCTTCCTTAAAACTACTCAAATTTTCGAATTTCTTATAGTAAACTTCAGTTCCAATTTTAAATCCAGAGTTAAGTTTATAGCCAAATGCGGCATTAAATATCCAGGATTTCTGTGGTTCAAGCTTTGCAGTTGATGGTAACCAAATATCAGACGGAAGGCCTAAGCCATTATTGGTAAGTAAGTGGATATATTGGTGCATTCTGGTTATACCGGTTTTGAAATACAAATATTCATTGCCTGCAAGGAAAGCCAATCGTGGTTGAAATGCTCTATGCACTTTGCTTTCAGATAGTATGATAGAGGAGTAATTTACACCAGCATTTAGACTTGTACCACCACCTAGATTGATATTATCTTCTACATAAACGTTTAGTTCGTTGCTATGATGTACTGGGCTTTCATTCAGACTACGGATAATGCCGGCATTGATATTTTGGAGTGTGTCACCAAAAGTGGCCTCGTTGACATTTGTTATACCTGGTGTGAATTTTCTGATTTGAAGGCTAGAACCAAACTTTAACGAATGATTGCTTGAAACTAGCCAATCCATATCTTGCTTTATACCTGTTTCGGATACTTTAGAGTCAAAAACTGACGCATTAAAGTAGATAGATGTATCAGTGCCAATTGCAGTTTGGAGTAAATTGTTTCTGAAGCTGTTGAAGGTATAAGATGTGTTATAAATTGTAGTTCCTGAAAAAAATGACTTACCAAAATGTTTGTCTAGCCTAAAGGAATAAAGTTTATTGCCCCATGCGATGTTTCTGACTTTTTCGTCTCTCAATGCATCGGGTAGTGACCTGGTCTCATTGTCGAATACATCGCTACTATGTAATGTCTGCAAATGGATTCTAGCAGTTTTGCCCAATTTGAAGTTTAATTTGGCATTGAAATCACCAAAAAAGTAATTTGATGAACCTTGCTGGTCTCTGGATGTATTTTGATATTTGGACAATTCTTTTATCCATATATCCATAAAAGTGCGCCGATAAGAGATAATAAAACTGCTCTTGTCTCTTATTATTGGCCCTTCTAATGAACCGCTCAAGGCAATGGTGCTCAATGTGATATCACCACTGAGTTTATTGAAATTGCCATCTTTGGTATGAATATCGATCACAGAAGATAATCGGCCGGCATATCTAGCTGGAATGGCTCCTTTATAAAATGATGCACTTTTAATTGCATTTGCATTAAATACTGAAAAAATACCAAGCGCATGCCCAGTATTATAAACAGGAACACCATCGAGTAGTACCAGATTTTGATCAGCCGATCCGCCACGAACATTGACTCCACCTACACCTTCGGCTGCAGATGAAACTCCTGCTTGTGTGCCTAGGTATCTGAATACATCAGCTTCGCCACACAAATGGTTTGAAGATCTGATTTTGTCTATATGCAAATTCTGTTGGGACGACGTACTTTCGTGTTCTTCTTCCAGCAAATCATCCATAATGACTATTTCATTGAGTAGTGCATCAGGCTCTAGCGCAATGTGGATTAAAGTATCTGTATATACCTGAAAATCTTTTATTTCAGATTTATAACCCAAATACGAAAAGTGGATTCTCAATGGCTCTCTCTTTACCTCAAAACTGAAAAAGCCTTTTTCATTGGTAGATGTGCCTGCTGATTTGTCGTGCAAAAATATGTTGGCACCAATTAGATATTCGCCAGAAACTTTATCTCTTACATAACCAAATAATCGAACCAAATCATCCGGATTG
>CALFYH010000255.1 GCA_937952155.1 uncultured Saprospiraceae bacterium | reverse complement strand
GATCATTCTATAAAATTTTATAATTTCGTTTGATCATATTTGACACAACCATGGAGGATCAGTCATCAAGCGCGGAAAAGCGAAATTTTAAGTTCAAGGAGCTGCGGGTTTATTCTTCTACAGAATGGCTTGCTGAAAATAAGAAAAAGTACCGACAGGTATTTGACAGATATGAAACATCTTATATCTATGCTGAATTATCTTTCTACAATAAAATGTTTGACAGGGATAGTTGGGATGTAGAAATGGAATTGAAGTGCTATGAGGTAAAAAATGTGAAAAAGCAGGTTTGCAATCTGACATTCCGAAAAAAAATAAGCAAATTTGATGATATTGTCTATGTCCGAGAAGGTTGGGGAAACAAAAAGGAAGGTTTTTTTTGGAAAAAGGGTACATATTATTGGGAAGCTTGGATAGAAGGAGAAAAAGTCAGTACCAAGTATTTTTATATTGAAGATGCCGGTGAGCCTTGGATTGAGCCTATGAAAATTCCTTATATACAATTACAATCCATAAAATTGTATGAAGGACAATATGATGATGTTGTTGAAAGTGAAAGGAAGTATTTGAGCACATTTTCATCTGAAGGATCAAGATATATTTATACAGAAATAATCTTAAAAAATAAGATACCAAATGAGAATTGGCATTGTGAGTTATTCGTAAAGTTTTATAATCAGAGTAAAGACCTGAAGGGCCAAGTAGTCCGATTGCATAATGTAAAAAAGGACGAAGCATGGATAAAAGTTACCGCTGGTTGGGGTGCAAATACCAAGGGATCTTGGAAAGCTGGCATGTACACCATCGATGTGTTATTTATGGATCAGTTACTAGCTACCGTAGAGTTTGAAGTTGCAGATGAATTTTTGGAAGGTGATGCAACGATCATTCTTCCAGACAAAACATCAGGTATTCACTTTGTTGAGGATGACCACAAAGAGAGTTTTGCTGATGTATTCGAGAAGTTAAATCAACTTATTGGTCTCAACGAAATAAAGCAAAAAGTTAAAGATCACGCTCAATATCTCGAATTTCTGAAAATACGCAGGAGCAAAGGTTTTAAAGAATCAGAACGTATCAATATTCACTCAGTTTTTATGGGCAATCCTGGAACAGGGAAAACAACTGTTGCCAAAATGATGGGTCAATTATACCGCAAAATGGGACTTTTGTCCAAAGGTCATGTGGTAGAAGTGGATAGGGTAGATCTCGTGGGTGAATATATAGGCCAAACAGCACCCAAAGCCAGAGAAGTAATAGAACGAGCTCGTGGTGGCGTATTATTTATTGATGAGGCATATGCCTTAGCCCGTACCAATGATGACTCTAAGGATTTTGGTAGAGAAGTGATCGAGATTCTTATTAAAGAGTTGTCGAACGGCAAAGGTGATATTGCTGTTATTGTCGCTGGTTATCCCAAAGAAATGAAGCATTTCATACAGTCTAACCCTGGTTTAAAGTCGCGATTTAAACATTTCTTTGATTTTCCCGATTATCTACCTCAAGAATTGATAAGTATTGCTGAAACAGCTGCTGCCAATAAAGAGATTACATTTACTACTGATAGTTTTGGGTATATTAAAGAGATCATCACAGCAGCTTATAGAGATAGAGACAAGGCTTTCGGAAATGCCAGATTTGTTATGGATTTATTGGATAAGGCCAAAATGAATATGGCTTTGCGGTTGATGGCTCGCAAAAATCCTGGCAAATTATCGAAAGCAGATCTTTCTGAAGTGCAAATAAGTGATGTAATAAATTTGAAACCAAAATCACTCATTACATTGCCAGATATTCCGATAGATCAAACATTGCTTGCAGAGACATTGCTCGAACTTGACACACTTATAGGCATGGATACTGTGAAGCAAAAGATTCACGAAATGGTCAATATCGTAAAGTACTACCGTGAATCTGGTAAAAACGTTTTGTCTGGATTTTCTTTGCATACTGTTTTGGTAGGAAATCCAGGGACCGGCAAAACAACGGTGGCTCGAATTCTGGCGCGTATTTATAAAGCACTGGGTATCTTAGAAAGAGGACATATTGTAGAAACTGATCGTCAAGGTTTGGTAGCTGGTTTTGTTGGTCAGACGGCAATAAAAACCAGTGAAAGAATAGATGAGGCACTCGGTGGCGTATTGTTTATAGATGAGGCATATGCTTTAAGCAATTTTAATGGAATCCAAGGAGATTTTGGCAATGAAGCTATACAAACCATTCTCAAAAGGATGGAAGATTTGCGTGGGCACTTTTTTGTTTTTGTCGCTGGTTATCCAGACAATATGGAGAATTTTTTGAAAGCAAATCCAGGATTGAGTTCGAGATTTGATAAAACTTTAAAATTCAATGATTATACTCCAGCTCAATTAGAAGCCATAGCGCTGAAGATGTTAGATGACGAAGGATATAAACTTGCCGCAAAAGCTAGTGTTTATTTTACAGAGATACTTACGGAGTTATACGAAAAACGCGATAAATATTTCGGTAATGCACGTACTGTTCGCAAACTGGTTTTGGAAGTGATCAAAAATCAAAACCTAAGATTTGCGGGTATTCCGCATGAAAACAGAAAGAAAAATCAATACCAAGTAATCACCATCGAGGATATGCAAGGCCTGATTGGATTTACTGACGCTGAAATGATGGAGAAGAAATATATAGGTTTCAGGAGTAGTGATCAATGATGTTGAAACATATTCATTTCCTATTTTCAATATGAAACAGGTAAAGTAAGACATTGAAAAATTGATTATGTAACAGCTTAAATTAATGAACTGCTACATAATCAAATATCTATCATTTAGCCATGCACTTTTCCAACAATTTTTTTGTGGCAATAACGCCTTCTTCTTCACCGATATTTTCGCCTTCGTATTCTACACCTATGTATCCAGCATATCCACTCTGCCTGACAAGTTCTATCATTTTGGTGTAATCTATGGTGGTTTCATATCCCATCTCGCCGAAGTCATAAGATTTGGCACTTACAGCTTTAGCAAAAGGTAGAAGCTCTTTTACGCCCTTATATCGGTCGTATTCTTCCAGACAAGGTGTGCCCCACATAGCGCCATCTTTTCTTTTTAAACAAAAATTGCCAAAATCGGGTAGTGTACCACAATTAGGCTTATTGATTTTTGTCATGACATTGGAGAGCCACTGCCCATCGGATGAGTGACCACCATGATTTTCGACAATGACATTAATATTTTTTGTTTGTGCATATGTTGCTAGCCTAGACAATCCGTCAATAGCGGCCGCAGCTACTTCATCTGCATTTCCTTCGCCATGTGCATTTACTCTGATAGCGTGACATCCAAGATAGGCTGCTGCATCTACCCATTTATAATGATTGATTACGGCGCTGTCTCTTTTGGCTTTGTCCATATCGGCAAGATAGCCTTCATTATCTATCATGATGAGCAATTGTTCTACACCGGCTTTTTTACTGGCAGCTGTCATTTTATTTAGATAACTGGTATCAGATGCCTTATCTGCGAAAAATTGATTGACATATTCTACACCCGAAAATCCCATGGCACCAGCTTTGGCAATAAATCCCAAATGATCCATCTTTTTGTCTTTTAGTGCTTTATGGAATGACCATTCTGCCAAAGATAATTTATATGTAGAAGTATCTTGCACTGTTGCTGTTGCCATGTTTGTTGATGATTTGGGGTTATTACACGCCCAAATGGAACTCAAGAAGAGTACTAAAACGGTATATTTGTACATACATTAATTTAAAACATATCCTTTGCCAATAGTGGCATAATCGATACAACCTTGGTAAGGACCAGGTACAGGTAAAAATTCGCATAAACCACCTTTTGCACCAACTTCACTTGTGAAATATCCGCTGATAGTTGCCTCTTTTATGGATTTGAAAATATGAGGTTTTTGACCGCTTTCGTCATTATATTCTTTTGCTTCCTTCGAAATAATTGCCAAAATTTCTTCTCTTTCTGTAGGACTGAGGGCTACAAAAGCTTTTGAATATTTATCTTTGGATTTTTGGTCAAACAACTTTAGTCCTTCCTTAAATGCACTTTGTTTTTCTGGAGAATAAAATACAGAAAGCATCTCGTCGATATATCGGTGACAAAGTGCATCCTTCGCTCCAGGCGTTTCTGTCTTTGGTAGGATCGATTCGCAAATCTCAGCCAGCAAATTACCATCATCTTCACTTAAAGTTTTTGGTTTCCAACCAGTAGATGTTTCAGCTTTGCATCCACCCAATAATGCAGCTGCAGTTCCTGCCGTGAGTGAGTATCCTAGGATCAGTGATGTTGCTTTTAATGCTTCTCTTCTATCCATTTTTATATTTATTTTATTGTGATCTTAATTAATGTTATAAATTTCCTTTTTTGATGGAATCTACTGCATAATTTACGGCTCTAGCAGTAAATGCCATATAGGTCAGCGATGGATTGACACAGCTTGCTGATGTCATAAAGGCTCCGTCAGTTACGAATACATTTGGTGCAGCGTGTACCTGATTCCATTTGTTCAAAACCGATGTTTTCGGATCGTGCCCCATTCTAGCAGTACCCATTTCGTGAATGCCAAGGCCAGGATTACAGCCAGCGTCATAAGTTTTGACATCTTTCAGTCCAGCGGCTTGGAGCATTTCTGCTGCGGCATCCATCATATCAACACGCATGGCCTTTTCATTATCTTTCCACTCTGCATCCATGGTCAATGTCGGCAAGCCATAAATATCTTTTACATCTTTATTTAGCGAAACTTTATTCTCATGATAAGGGAGACATTCACCAAATGCCATGATGCCAAATCCCCAATCACCATTTTGGCTAAGTGCATCTTTCAGGTTTTTGCCATAATCTGCTTCAGCAATGTATCGCTCCCATCCACCACGTGACGCGCCACCTTGATATCCATAACCGCGGATGAAATTCGACATTTTTGATTTTGCATCTATATTCCTAAACCGAGGAATGTAAATTCCAGTAGGCCTTCTACCTTTGTAAAACTTGTCTTTGAATTCATCTGATGTTCCGTTAGCACCCAAGCGGAAATGGTGATCCATCACATTGTGACCTAATTCACCACTATCATTACCAAAACCATTTGGAAAGCGATCTGATGTGCTGTTGAGTAAAATCTGAGCGCTACCTAGGGCAGATGCACAAAGGAAGACTACTTTTGCAAAATACTCATGTGTTTCTTTTGTTTCAGAATCTAAGATACGGACACCTTTCGCTTTTTTACCTGACTCATCCAAAATTATTTCGGTAACGATAGAAAATGGTCGGATGGTCATATTGCCAGTTGCTTCTGCTGCTGGCAAAGTAGATGCATTACTAGAGAAATATGCACCAAATGGACAGCCACGCATACACCTATCTCTTGTCTGGCAAGTGCCACGTCCGTTATGTCCATTTGGACTAGTAATGTGAGCAGTTCGACCCATGATGAGGTCTCTACCCAAGCTCTTTTTAAGACGTTCTTTTACTACTTTTTCCAAACAATTATACTCCATTGGTGGAAGGTATTTTCCGTCAGGTAATTGCGGTAGATTCTCGTTTTGTCCACTCACACCGATGAATGTTTCGACATAATCATACCAGGGAGCGATATCTTTATATCTAACAGGCCAGTCCACGGCAATACCTTCTTTGGCATTGGCTTCAAAATCTAAATCACCTAAACGATACGACTGCCTTCCCCATAATAAAGATCGGCCACCGACATGGTAAGCCCTAATCCAATCGAAAGGTTTGGTTTCTGTATATGGATTTTCTGTATCTTTTGGCCACCAGTGTTGCTGTGCTGGAGTCATGGTGTATCCTGTTCTTTCTTGTATTTTATAGTCTTTCATCTCTTCAGGTGTCATGCGATTCCTATTTGGAAGCTCCCAATCTTCCTTATTGGCCGTAGGGTAATCTCCGTGCTTCACCATTCGACCTCTTTCGAGAACCAGTGTTTTTAATCCTTTTTCGCAAAATTCCTTAGCTGCCCAACCACCACTTATACCCGAACCAACCACAATGGCATCATAAGTCATTTCTTTTGTTCCTTCTGTATTGAAATACATATGTTTATCGATTTATGTTAATTAAAATTTTTTATATATCACACAATTTTATCGATTGGCGTAATGCTTTTTCTTTTTCTTGGGGCGTAGTGCCAGTAGGAATAAATTCCTGTGCAACATAACCCTTAAATCCTGTTGAGGCAATTGCCTTCATTATTGCTGGATAGTTTAGCTCTTGCCTTTCGTCTATCTCATGTCTTCCGGGTACGCCAGCTGTATGATAGTGACCAAAATAGGCATTTTTTTCTTGAATGGTGCGAATGATGTCCCCTTCATTGATTTGCATGTGATAGATGTCATATAACAATTTGAAATTGGGAGATCCAATTCTTTTACATAATTCAATGCCCCAATCAGTATTATCACACATATAATCTTTATGGTCAATTTTGCTATTGAATAGTTCCATTTGGATGATAACACCATTTTTTTCAGCTAGAGACATTATTTTTTTTAGGCCATTGACACAGTGATTTAACCCTTCTTCATCCGACTTTCCATCGCGATTGCCACTAAAACAAATAAGGTTTTTATAACCTGCTTTGGCTACCAACCCGATATGTTCTGAATAAGAAGTGATTAATGTCTCATGGTATTGCGGATCGTTCCAGCCTTTCGTCAAGCTGATCTCTGCACCATTGCACATCGACGATACGATACCGTATTTTTTAAGGGTTGGCCAATCTTTGGGGCCAATAAGATCTATTGCAGAAAACCCAATTTTTTTTACTAAAATGCACAACTCTTCTATAGTGAGGTGACCAAACGTCCATTGACAGACGGAATGATTAATATTGTTTTTAAGTTTTGTAAGATCTGGTTTATAAGGAAGACTTGTACCCCAAAGTACACCTCCTACACCCATTAATCCACTTTTCAAACTCTCCCTACGATTCATTTAGGATTTAATATAAATACATTTTAACAAACTGTAAAGTTATTTATTATTGTAATAATTTTATAAAATGATTCCACATATTTTAAATTTCCTATAATTATTGACATTTTAATTATGCAGGGCATCATTATACAAGCTACTAATTTTGTGTCTAATTACTCAAATCATATTTTGCATTGATTCAAGTCATGTATTTCTGTAAACTTAAAATTTATATTTGTATAAACAAAAAATATTTTTATGATCAAGGAAGTAAGCGGAGACATTTTAAAATCATCTTCAAGAGTCATAGCACATTGCGTAGCTCCTATGGACCATTTTGACAACGGATTGGCTTTGTCATTAAGAGAACGTTTCCCTGCAATGGTGAAAGATTTTCGACACTATTGTCATACGCATCACCCAAAACCCGGGGAAATCTGGACATGGGGCGGAGTAGGAGGTATTCAGATTGTTAACCTAATGGTGCAGGAACCTGCTATATCTACCAAAGGCGGCCATCCTGGGAAAGCTAGTATCAGTCACCTAGAACATTCTCTCAAAGAACTGGGAAAATTTTTGAGAAAAGAAGGTGCGACAAGCCTTGCAATTCCAAAATTGGCAACGGGAGTTGGTGGCTTGGAATGGCAAGATGTGTCCGAATCTATACATAAGCATTTGTCTGACATTAACATACCGGTTTATGTCTACACAACCTATGTGAAAGATGAAAAAGCGAAGGAAGATTAGCGTTGAATGAAGACATTAAATTGATGATCAGATATTGTCATTATATATATTGTCGATGAAATTATAATGTAAAATGGAAGTGCTTCAAGGGAAAATCATAATAAATATATAAAATTGATATTTCTTGAAGCATTTCCCATTATTTTACGTTGTGATTGGGTAAAAGAAATAGATGAAGTTCGAATACATATTTTCGATAATGATATGTTGTTTTTGGGTCAACCAGAATATAGCTCAAAAGCAATGGCAAGAATTCACTCCACCAGGTCAGCAATTCAAAGTGCTCGTTCCAGGCACTATGACAAATGGCCAAAAAAAAATCTTGACGGATGTAGGCGAAATGCGACCTGAAACTTGGATGTGTGAAGGAAGTGGTGACGATCCAAATAAGTTGTATCTTGTTTCATATATGGACTATCCAGCAGGAACTTTCCATCCTGATTCTACAGCACTGATAGAAGAATTATTTCAGGTAAGCTTAGAGACGCATCTCAAAGATTTATCTGGTCAATTGACTTATCAAACGGCATCTAATTATAATCAGAATCCGGGCTTATTTTATAGGGCGACGTATAATGACAATAAACTTGTGGTCAAAAGCCGAATGTTGCTTGTTGGTGACAGGTTTTATGCATTGCAAGTGTACACATTTTCAGAAAAAAGTCTGAATGATGGCATGAATAAATTTTTAGAATCCTTTCGGATCATCGAAAAGCAATAGTCCAAAACGACTTATACTTGCTTTAACCTAGATACTTTTTTGTGACGTTGGATACCTAGATTTATCAAATGATCTAGCAAGTCACTATATGAAATACCACTTGCTTCCCATAGTTTTGGGTACATGCTTATGCTTGTGAATCCAGGCAACGTATTGATCTCATTTAATACCAATCTATCATCAGCAGTCAGGAAAAAATCGACTCTAGACAAGCCTTCTCCACCGATACACTTAAATGCTTTGATGGCAAAATCCTGAATTTTTTTACTTGTGGATGGAGATATGTCCGCTGGAATCATCAGTTTTGCCCCAGTACTTGAGATGTATTTTGCATCAAAGGAATAGAACTTATCGGTAGGCATTATAGCACCAATTACCGAAGCTTTAGGATTTTCGTTACCCAAGACGGCGCATTCTACCTCGATGCCAACGATGGCTTCTTCTACTAGAAGTTTCCGGTCATATTGCATGGCATCATTCACGGCAGCAGCAAATTCTTCTTTGTTGGTAACCTTATGTACACCGACAGATGATCCAGCATTTGCAGGTTTTACAAAGATGGGAGATCCTAGTTTTTTGATGAGTGATTCGTATTTTATTTTTGCTCTGTTGGATTGGTCGATGATCTCAAAATTGGCGATCGGAATGCCTGCATCTCTCCAAAGTCTCTTGGCTATATCCTTATCCATACCTATCGCTGACGCCATTAGATCTACACCCACAAAAGCGAGATTTACAGACCTGAACAAACCTTGAATGACGCCATCTTCACCATAATTGCCGTGCAAGACAGGGAAAGCTACGTCTATTTTCTTTATTTTTTTATTGCCTTTGCGATTAAACAATAAAGTTTTTTTGCCATCAGTATCGAGATATACCTTTGTGGTTGAAGGATTAAGTGAAACAAGTTGTGCACTATCCGGGTTATCAAGAAAATTATCATTATCCATGAGAAACCATTGTCCCGTTTTGTCGATACCAACTACAGAAATGTCGTATTTGGATCGGTCCAATGCCTTGATAACATTTTTCCCAGAGATCAATGAGATAGCATGTTCTGGTGATCTTCCACCTATGATAACCAATAAATTCATTCTTTCTAAATATTAAAAAATACCAAATATTATTTGCAATACAAAGGTATCTTTTTTCTAGGAAAAAATACAAAATCATGGATTCTATATTGAATTTCTGAATGCAATATTTTCATTTTCCACTAGATTTACTTGAAATTTTTTTACCGCATTTACCAAGATTTTAATCCTACAATTCAAAATAATAGCATTATAAATTATAGAAAAATATAATATTTATAATTTTGATCATAAGAAAATTACCTATTATAAAATAATCGTATGTATATTTACACCTTGATAGCATAGTGATGGTTATTTATAGCCTGTTGGCTTAAGTATATAGAAACACAAAATTTTGTAAACCAAATAGATATATATGGCAAAAATCCTGATCGTAGATGACGACAAAAGCATCAGAAAGACCCTTCGGGACATTTTGGAATTTGAAAAGTATGAAATAGACGAGGCTTCAGACGGACTTGAGTGTATCGTAAAGATCAAGCAGAGTTGTTTCGATGTCATCATCATGGATGTGAAAATGCCTCGTATGGATGGCATGGAAGCCATTGAGAAAATACAAAACTTGGCTCCAGATACACCGGTCGTGATGATATCGGGTCACGGCAATATTGATACAGCCGTAGAAGCTGTAAAAAAAGGCGCCTTCGACTTCATCCAAAAACCACCTGACCTCAATAGGCTTTTGATCACGCTTAGGAATGCATTAGATAAATCCAATCTAATCACCGAAAAAAAAGTACTCCAACGCAAAGTTGGAAGCGCACGAGTGCAAGAAATCATCGGTGAATCTGATGGTATTCATTTGATCAAAACCACCATAGAAAAAGTAGCACCAACGGATGCCCGAGTACTTGTCACTGGTCAAAACGGAACAGGTAAAGAATTGGTAGCCAGATGGATACATCAATTGAGCAAAAGGAAAGATCATCCTATTATTGAGGTCAATTGCGCTGCCATACCTTCAGAGTTGATTGAAAGTGAACTTTTCGGACACGAGAAAGGATCATTTACTTCTGCCATAAAACAGCGTCTAGGAAAATTTGAGCAAGCTCATGGTGGTACACTATTCCTAGATGAAATCGGTGATATGAGTATGTCCGCACAAGCCAAAGTACTGCGTGCTTTGCAAGAAAATAAAATTACGCGTGTTGGTGGTGAAAAGGATCTGACAGTCGATGTACGTGTCATAGCTGCAACCAATAAAGATTTGCGGGCTGAAATCGCAAAAGGAAATTTTAGAGAAGATTTATACCATCGACTTGCAGTGATTATTATCAAGGTTCCATCTTTAAATGATAGAGCAGATGATATTCCTGACTTGATCCAGCATTTCATTGCAGTCGTGTGTGATGAATACAATATTGCTCATAAGAAAATCGACACTGGCGCCATCAAACTCTTACAAAAAGTGAACTGGACAGGAAATATCCGTGAATTGCGCAATGTTGTCGAAAGGCTCATCATTCTATCTGGAAATACAATATCAGCCAAGGATGTCGAAAATTTCGTCCACAGCGCCGCTCCAGTTAATGCAACATTGAACGCTTTGTTCGATCAATTTGATGATTTTGGCGCATTTAGCAAGTATATTAAAGCTGAATTTGAAAAATATAAAGGCGAATTAGTGTAAGCTTTTAGACAACTAATATATTGAAACCTGCGTTTTGTATTATACATGCGCAGGTTTTTTACGTAAAATAAGGGCGCAAATTGTACTATATTATAAAGAATTTTAAAAAATGAGTGAACAAGAAATAGAAAGAATAGACGAGCATGTTCAGCGTCATCTTAAAAAGTGGAGTGAAATAAAAGGTGAAAATTCTTGGACAATGTTCAAGGTCATTGCCGAGTTGGTAGATGGTTTTGAGATTTTAAATAAATTGGATCCATGTGTTTCTATTTTTGGTTCTGCGCGTACAAAACCAGATCAAAAGTACTATAAATTGGCGACAGAAATCGCTTCGAAATGTATAGAAGAAGGCTTCGGAGTAATCACGGGTGGTGGCCCTGGTATCATGGAAGCTGCCAATAAAGGTGCTTATTTGCAAGGTGGATTATCTGTTGGCTTGAATATAGATTTACCATTCGAACAGTTCAATAATCCTTATATAGAGCCAAGTAAAATCCTTCATCACAGGTATTTTTTTGTTCGTAAAGTGATGTTTGTAAAATATGCACAAGCATTTGTGGTGTGTCCGGGCGGATTTGGTACATTGGACGAGCTATTTGAAGTATTGACATTGATACAGACGAATAAAATATCACAGGTTCCAGTTATTTTGGTTGGTACAGACTATTGGACAGGCCTGAAGCAATGGATTACCGATGTTATGTTGCATCAATCAAATAATATTTCCGAAAAGGATCTTGATCTTATGCCTATTACCGATGACCCAGATGAAGTAGTAGCCTATATACGCAATTTTTATGACGGATCTGACAAAGCGCATTCTATCAAGCCCAATTATGAACTATAATTAGTGTGATTTTTTTGGTGTTAAGCTAGATACTTGCTTTAATCATGGAATAAAATATTTATATTCGCATGTAAATTTGCCAAAATATGGTAATTCAGTCCATCTTGAAGAATAAAGCCACCGTACTTTTTATAGTTCTTGCTTGTTTTTTTATTGCCAATACCATTGTTGCAGAGTTCGTCGGATCCAAGATTTTTTCACTTGAAAAGCTATTTGGTATTTTGCCTTTTAGTTTCACGATTTTTGGTGTAGAAGGCCTTGGATTTAATTTAACGGCTGGAGTGATATTGTGGCCAGTTGTTTTTATCATGACCGATGTTATTAATGAATATTATGGATCAAAAGCTGTTAGGTTTTTGTCTTATTTGGCCATAGCGATTGTCTTGTATGCATTTCTGATGGTTTATCTTGCTATAGGCTTACCGCCAAATGATTGGTGGCAGTTTCAAAGTGGATTACATCCTTCACCTTCAGCCAATGTACCTGATATGAGTCTGGCATTCAATAAGGTGATGGGACAAGGATTGTGGATCATTGTGGGCTCAATGGTTGCTTTTTTGGTAGGCCAGATCCTTGATGTTTTCATTTTTCACAAGATAAAAAGTATGACTGGAGAAAAATGGATTTGGCTGCGCGCTACAGGAAGTACTATGGTTTCTCAGCTTATTGATTCATATTTAGTTTTGTTTATTGCCTTCTATATAGGTGCAGAATGGGAATTGACCCGTGTTTTGGCTATTGGCACTGTAAATTATTTTTATAAATCTTTCATAGCCATAAGTTTAACACCAGTCATCTATTGGAGCCATGACATTATTGATAGGTATCTTGGCCATGAGACAGCAACTTTAATGAGAAATCAGGCCCGATGATCCTTGACTTGATAGACAATAAATAGAATTGAAAGTTTCAAAAAACAATATTGGCTTTTTCTTAGGTGCGATTACAATTGTAATTCACTTGTTGGCTCAATTTGTTGTTGGTGATTTTATTTACAAATGGTACCATCTTTTGGTTTTCAAACCAATAAGAATACTTTACGATCATACTTTGGGTCTTGTAAATTTCCCAATGATTTATCTGTTTCTATTTATAGTATTGACACTGTTGATTTCATTTGCTTACCAAAGAATAATAGATTATCAATGGGATGGATTGCGATCAAGTTTTAAGAATGGCATATTTTCTTTCTTGAATTTTGTGGGTGTATTATTTTTTCTATTTTATTTTTTATGGGCTTTCAATTATTACCGGCCGTCATTAGATGCTACACTTGAATTGCCAGAGATAGACGAAAGTTCCATTGATCTCGAAGGTGAATTTGCTAAAATAAGTCATTTGGCAGCTTACGAACGCGCATACCTTACAAAGGATACTGCTGCATTAGTCAGGGCCATAGATTGGCAAAATTTGGAAGATAGCATACGCAAAAATCAGGAATCACTACTCCAGTCTTGGAATCAGGATGTGGCTGGTGAAGTTAGAATTCGAGCTTTATACCCTAAAGGTAGCTTGCTATCTATTTCTACAGCTGGTGTGTACATTCCGTTTGTTTGCGAAGGTCACGTAGATGCTGGGTTGCACTTCATTCAGTGGCCATTCACTTTGGCGCATGAAATGGCTCATGGATATGGATTTACAGACGAAGGAGTTTGCAATTTTATAGGTTTTATCACGTGTATGAAGTCGCAAGACCACTTTATCAGATACTCAGGATTGGTCGGGTATTGGCGTTATTTGTATTCCGAATTCAAACATAAGAACCCAGAAATAACACTTGATTCTATCCAATTGGATCATGGGATGAAGGCGGATCTACTTGCCATTAGAAAAAATAGCAATAGTTATGGCGAATATTTTCCATTTATGAGAGATATAATGTATGATTTTTATTTAAAATTGCACGGCATGCCTGCGGGATTGGATAGTTATAATGAGCTGATTATTCAGGTACAGCGATGGAATCAGTCTAAACACGCTTTTCCCCTAAGTAATCAATGATTTCAAGTAATTTTGTATTGAGATTGCTTATCGCCAATGGCAAATCCCAATTAGCCCTATTTCTGGCTTCTACATGATTGGAGATAGCTCTGATTTGCAATGATTTTATATGTAACTTAGCAGCTACAAATGCGAAAGCAGCGCCTTCCATACTCTCTGTATCTGGTCGGTACAAGTTTATTAGTTCTTCTGCTGATCGGATGGTACCAGTTACTTTATTTACAGTGACGCCTTTACCTTTCAAAAGATGCAAATGTTCTGGAAGTTCTTCTGTCAAATCTATCCATCCATCCGAATATGGCGCTTCGTTTTTGTCTTGAAGTCCCATGCTGAAAATATCAGTAAAACTAGCATCAGCATTTTCAGTACCGAAGTCAGCGAATTTGTCTTTATCTATTGTAAAAACAGCGCCTTTGGGAACTTGAATATTGAAAGCGCCTGCTATGCCAACATTAATTATCAAATCTGTATTTTGTCCTTGTAAGGAAGTACAAAGTGCAAATGTAGTATTCATTATACCTGGACCAGTAATGATGATTTGGATGTGTAGTCTATTGTAAATGAAATAGTTGGATGATAATTTTTTTGCACTGCTTTCAAGAAAAATAAAAAATGGTGCTATCTCAGCTTCAGTTGCCGAAACTAACATGATGTTCATACATCAAAATTTGGACGTAAAATAAGCCGAATCTAACAAGTGACAAATTTGGAGTGCAAGGGTGCGTATGGTACTGATTACCAATTCATGTCATCATTGGATTTGTGTTTTTCACCGCCTTCTTCGAGCGATGCTTCCCATTCAGCTTGTCTTTTTTCAAATTGATCATAATCAAAATCTGGTAAAAGATCCTTCTTAACGTGGTCAATTGTATCCTGTAATTGGGCTAAGAAACGATTAAAATCTTCTTTATAAATGAAAATCTTATGTCTTTCAAAGCCATCAGAATTAAACTTTTTGGTGCTTTCTGTCAAGGAAATGTAATAATCATCACCTTTGGTTTTTTTTACATCAAAAAAATAAGTCCTTCTTTTTCCTGCTTTTACCTTGGCTGTATAGACACTATCATATTTGCCTCTATCTTCGTATTCCACGGTGTTATTATTTAGAATATTAACTAATATAGTACAAATATATAAATTAAGATCGGAAGAG
>CALFYH010000254.1 GCA_937952155.1 uncultured Saprospiraceae bacterium | reverse complement strand
AGCCATACGCCGAAACTGCAATTTCATGCACAATGGGGACCCAGAGGACAGATGGCGACAATTTAAGCACAAAATCTCCATTCTTATCAGATGCTGTAACTTTTGACGGTTATAAAGATCCATTTAAAGAAAACAACTGGCAAGACAGATTGGACGAACCAGGAGCTTGGACACCAACTATACCTGGACCTGGAAATGGTATGTTTGCTTACTGGGGCAAAGGTAGAACTTTAGCGATCAAAGATGATATGAGAATTTGCAAACCATACACTGAATATGTAGGTAATTTTTCTGAAGAAAAAGGTAAAGGTATCTACAATCAGGCTTTGGAAGTTATGCACCAAAATGTGTCAGAATTGGCTTATCAAACTGAATGGGTTGGTGAGTTTTGGAGTGATGATTTGTTAGGATTGACTTTCAGTCCACCAAGCAGATGGATAGCAATTGCAGATCAGGTATATGCAAATGAAAATGCTAATCTTGAAGAAGCCGTAGTTTGTAATGCAAAAATCGGTGTTGCTTTACATGATGCAGCGATTGGTTGCTGGAATTCTAAATATTACTATAATATCGAAAGACCTGAATCTTATATTAAAAGAGTGATAGACCCGACATTCGAACCTAACTTGTTCAATCCTTTGTCAGGTGAAGGTGGAATTTCGCCTTCATTCCCAGCTTATCCATCTGGACACTCCACATTCGGAGCAGCTTCAGCTGAGGTTATAGCAAGTATCTTCGGTTATTCTTATAGCATGACTGACAATTGTCACAAAAACAGAACTGAGTTTTCAGGATACCCAAGAACATTCAATAGTTTTTATGAAATGGCACAGGAGAGTGCATGGTCACGAGTTCCACTTGGAGTACACTACAGAATGGATGCTGAAGAAGGTATGAGATATGGTACAGAAATAGGAAGAATTGTAAACAGACTTCCTTGGAAAAAGTAATTATCTTGTGATAATATAATAAAAAGGGTCAGCATCTAAAACTGGCCCTTTTTTGTTTATGATCAGTACATTTGATTTGTGTTTCAATAAAAACAAAACTTTAAAAGTCATGATATTTAATAAATTCACCTATATTATTTTGAGTATAACGATCATTTTGGCAGCATGCAAACAAACGCCCAAAATAGATCCAATCAAAGACATCACTGAAACGTATGGAACTGGTGAGGTATCTCGAAAGTACCAAAGAATAGATGGGAAAATAGAAGGTAAGATGACCGATTATTATCCTACTGGCGAAATCAAAGGTGTGCGAATTTTCAAAAATGACAAACAAGATGGCAAGACCACTATATACTATGAAAATGGCAGCATCAAAGAAGTGCAATACTATATAGATGGTCTGCGCAATGGTGGAGATACGATCTACTACGAAGATGGCAAGCTCAAGTATGTCAGCGAATTCAAAAATGATATCAAAAACGGATACCTACGCAAGTGGGGCGAAGATGGCAGTCTAATCTATGAAGCTAAGTTTGCTATGGATACACTGATAGAAGTCGGTGGAGAACCTGTAAAGCAGGAGAAGATAGCAAAATGAAACACATTCTTCTAATCAATGCTTTAGTAGAGATCCTTGGTGGATTTATTTTGATATTTAATCCCCATTTTCTATTAAGTAATCCATCACCAGAGTTACAAGGTGTCGTCATTTCCAAGCTTTATGGAATCACAATCTTTGGCTTCGGTATTGTGAGTTACTTACTGTATAAAAACTTTGCATTTACGATCTTGTACAAACAAATACTTTTGTTGATCATAGCTTTGCATTTTGCCATTGGATTATACATGTACGGTGTTTTCCAGCAATCGTTGACGCCACATGTGGGAGCTACAATCACCCATATAGGATTAGCCGTAATCTTTGTATTGATATATCTAAAAAACAGTCAAAAATTTGAAGATGGAAAGCCAATTGCCTGAATTATTAAAAATCTTGACTTTAACCAAGGACGATGACGGTACCTTTATAGGAAGAAATTTATTCATCGGAAGCCCAAATGTTTATGGTGGACAGGTCTTAGCGCAAGCTGTTGCTGCAGCAAATGCTACCGTTTCCGATGGTAAAATCCTTCATTCCCTTCATAGTTATTTTATCAATCCTGGCGACAATGATGCTGAAATAAGATACAAAGTAGAAACTGTCAAAGATGGAAAATCCTTCAATACAAGGCGTGTTGTAGGCTCACAGCACGGTAGAGATATATTTATAATGTCGGCTTCATATCAGAAATCAGAATCAGGTATAACACATCAAGCCATCATGCCCAATGTAGCCAGACCAGAAGCATTGACTTCGTTTTCTGACTTGTTTGCTGAGTTTGCAGCCAAATTTAACATACAACCAAGAGGTATTTTTGCACCAGATGGGCCATTTATATTTTATCCGGTAGAGCATTACGACCCTTTTCATCCTAGGATAAGACCTGCCATGAATCACACTTGGTTCAAGACAAATGGAACGCTGTCGGATGACCCATTATTGCATCAGACGACTTTGGCTTATGCATCAGATTTTAACTTGCTCATTACAGCCTTATTTCCGCACGGCATGAGTTTTTTTACTACACCGATGCAAATTGCAAGCCTAGATCATGCGATGTGGTTTCATAGACCAGCACGTACAGATGAATGGTTGCTCTATGTGGTAGAAAGCTCCAATGCCAATAACGGCAGAGCATTCTGTACTGGTAAGATATTTGCTTCAGATGGAACCTTGGTAGCTAGTACCGCACAAGAAGGATTGATCCGAAAGTTGTAATCACTTATTCGCCCAACAAGCCGTCGAAGTAAGAGATAAATTCTTCAATCGTCATACTTCCGATATCTCCATCACCTTGGCGACGCACAGAAACCTGATTGTTTGCGGCTTCTTTATCACCTATTATAAGCATCAAAGGCACACGCTTGAGTTCAGTGTCTCTGATTTTACGCCCTATGGATTCTGCTCTGTCGTCTATAAATCCGCGGATATCGTGTTTTGCCAAAGCTTGTTTTATCTCTTCGCAATAAGGTGTAAATCTGTCAGAAATCGGTAAGATAGCATATTGGTCTGGTGTGAGCCACAATGGAAATTTACCGGCTGTATGTTCGATCATGATACTGATAAATCGCTCCATAGATCCGAATGGCGCCCTATGAATCATCACAGGTCTATGGGTCTGATTGTCAGCACCGACGTACTCGAGTTCAAATCGCTCTGGTAAGTTGTAATCTACCTGGATTGTTCCCAATTGCCATGATCTGCCGAGTGCATCTTTGATCATAAAATCGAGCTTAGGACCATAAAATGCTGCTTCACCATACACGGTAACTGTTTCTATATCAAACTCACTGACAGCATCTATGATACCTTGTTCGGCAGCTTGCCAGTTTTCTTCAGATCCAATATATTTTTCTGGTTTTTCAGGGTCTCTCAATGAGATTTGCGCTGTAAAGTTGTCAAAACCCATTTTTTTAATCACCATGGTGGTGAGTTGGAGCACTTTCTGGAATTCTCCTTTCACCTGATCTTTGGTGCAGAAAATATGGGCATCATCCTGAGTAAATCCTCGGACTCTGGACAAACCATGCAATTCTCCACTTTGCTCATACCTGTACACTGTACCGAATTCACCTATTCGCAATGGCAATTCACGATAAGATCTAGGTCTCACACCATAAATTTCGCAGTGATGCGGACAGTTCATTGGTTTTAGTAAAAATTCTTCTCCTTCTTTTGGTGTATGAATAGGTTGGAAGCTATCTGCACCATATTTGGCATAATGGCCTGAAGTAACATATAATGCCTTCGACC
>CALFYH010000253.1 GCA_937952155.1 uncultured Saprospiraceae bacterium | reverse complement strand
AACAACATAAAATATTTTTGATTTCATAATAAGATTTAATTAGATATTCATTAATAACGAATGATTCTAGACATTTATTTTCGACATAAAGAAATGATAAGTTTTCCATTATTTAACCTGGATTATGCATTTGGATTCGTTGTAGATTTTTCATGTTTAATATCTTCAGTATGCAAAAAAAACCAAAGATGCGTTAAATATTTCTTAAAACTACGAATTATTTCGTACTACGCATACATTATACGAAATGATTCGTATATCTTTGTATTGTCTATAATAAATATGTTTCATGAATAAGTACAAACCCACAGATGGCGAGATAGAAATCCTACAGATACTTTGGGCCAATGGCGCTTCATCTGTAAGAGACATCAATGACCTGCTCAATAAAAGAAGGGAAGTAGGCTATACGACGACGCTAAAATTGATGCAAATCATGAATGAAAAAGGGCTTGTTCAGCGTGATACAGCAGCCCGATCTCACATCTACAAAGCGATTGTCAAAGAAAATGACATCAAAAATAACTTGATATATAATTTTGTCAATGTTGCATTTAATGGATCGGCTATGAATCTCGTCATGCAAGCATTGGGCAATACGCCATCTTCTCGTCACGAACTGGAAGAATTGAAGTCACTTATTACCGAAATCGAAAACAAGATGTAAATATGCTGGCAAGTTTTCATATATCTGACACCTTGATACAGTCATTAGTATGGACTATCGTACATTCTATTTGGCAGTTTACGATAATAGCCTTGTTGATGTCTATACTATTGAGAGTTTATAGCAAAGCAAAGTCAATAATAAGATACACAATTGCTTTAGCAAGCATTTTTATTAGTTTTGGTGTTTTTACCGCTACATTTTTATTATACTATAGTGGACAATCAGCTGATCAGATACGATATTTTTCTACACGATTGGCCGATTATCAGGCCAAATTACCAGATATCACAACAGCTGACCAATTGTACATTTGGATTACGACATATCAAAATCCCATCATCATTACTTGGATGATAGGTGTGGCACTTTTTGCTATGAGAATACTTGGTTCGGCATTGTATATCGAATATCTGTCCAGAAAGATCAAACCCGTGTATGATTTGGAAATTCACAAACGTTTCGATCGTATTTGCAGGCATTTTGGTGTGCATCCTGACATCAAAATAGCAGAAAGCGGATTAGTGACTACTCCGATGCTTCTAGGATTTCTAAAACCTGTCATCCTATTCCCAATAGGACTCATAAACCAACTCGATCCTACAGAAACAGAAGCCATACTGGCTCATGAGATGGCACATTTCCTCAGAAAAGATATGTATATAAATTTAGTCCAAACTGGCATCGAAGCCGTGCTTTATTACCATCCCGCTATCTGGTGGATATCTACTAATATCAGAGTCGAACGAGAAAATTGTTGTGACGAAATAGCCATCAGTTATACAGGTGATGCTTTGCATTATGCCAAAACATTAGTAAAAATCCAAGAAATAAACCATGCCATTCCGAGCTTGGCAATGACATTCACACATAAAAATAATTTTTTCACCAATAGAATTAAAAGAATTTTAAACATGGCACAGACACGTAATTTTTTGAAAGAAAAAATCTTAATCTCATCAGGTCTTTTGTTGTTAGTCCTATTTTTATCACAAAATGTAACTGGCAGTCAACAGCTTAATGTAACAGAAAATAAGTCCGAAATACCAACTCTTCAGCCATTGGCAATAGATTCGATTCCATCGAAAAAAGAGTCTATTCGCATTCAAAAAAAGTCCAATGATAAGGAACTTAAAATGTCATTAGAAAATGGTGAAGTGACAGAACTAGAAATAGATGGAAAAGTCATAGACAAATCGGATTATGGCAAATACAGTGATATCATAGACGAAAACAAACCTAAGAATCTGGGCAATGGAAATGCTCAAATGTTCTTCTTTGGCGATGGTGGAGAAGGTGCATTTAAGTTTGGAATGGGAGACGAATTCAATATTGATTCCATCTTCGGAAGCCTTGATATGAAAAATTTTGGTGATCACGATATGTTTCGCATGGATGGTAGTCAAATGGCAGAACAAATGAAGAGATTGCAAGAACAACTTGGTAAAATGCAGTTTAATTTCGATATGCCAGACAGTATGAACTTTGACTTTGCATTCCCTGAGTTAAATAAGCAATTCAAACAATTTGAGTTTAGAGATGGAGATTTTTTCGGTGAACCCAATTTAGATGGCGAGGATGACATGGATATCAGGGGCGAATCAGGTTCAAGAAATTTTAGTGAAACCATAGGCAATGCTTTAAATCGTGACGGATTGCTCATACCAAATGAACAAAACAAAGTAGAACTCACTGGTAAATACCTAAAAATAAATGGTGACAAACAGCCTCAAAACATCTTTCATAAATATAAAAGGATATTTGAAGAAGCATCAGGCTCTACCTTGCAGAAAAATTCAAGGCTTGAGTTCAATTTTGAAGGTAAAGAGTCAAAAAGAAAATATCGTGTTTACTAATATTATTTAATACAAATCAATAAAATCATCAAAATGCACAAAAATTTAATCTTCTTTCTAATTACAGTTTGTAGCGTCGGCGTTACTTACGGCCAGGACAATGCAGTATATAAAAAAGTCGTAGTCATAGAAAAAACAGATAATAATGGTAAAATCACCGAAACCCGAAAAGAAGCGGAAGGTGCCGAAGCTGATGAACTCTTGAAATCATTGGACCAAGAAAATTTGGAAGAGAAAATCAGTAATGATAATGAAGATGGCAAAGTTATTGTTTGGAAAACCTCTAAAAAAATAGGAGCACCAGACAAAACAATCGAAAAGTCAGAGCGTAAAATGGAGCATTTCAAAATCATCAAAATGGATGATGGAAAAGAAAAAGTGTTGGAATGGGATGGCCAAGGTGAGATGCCAGAAGAAATAGCGAAGGAAATGAAAAACCTAAATATCAATGAGCAAATAGATGGCGAAAACCGTATAATCACCATTGACTCAAAAGGTGCTTTAGATACCGCCAAGCAAAAGAAAATCATCATTATGCACGATGATAAAATCATGGATAAAGAGATGCGCATGCGTGGTAATGACAGGAGATATCCTGGTGATAATTATGGACAAAGAGAAAGGAAAATGAAATTTCCCGAAGAAAAGATTGCCAATAAGGCGACCTTGGGTGTGATGATAGAAGATACCGATCAAGGTGTCATCATCTCTGATATCGTGGATGGATCAGCTGCCGCCAAGGCAGGCCTACGCAGAGGCGACACCATACTCAAAATAAATAATACCTACATTTTTACGTCTGATGGCTTGTTGGATGCATTAAAACCATTCAATCCAAAGGAAAAGATCAAGGTGCGATATATCAGAGATGGTAAGGAAAAAAGTACAAAGGCCATCTTGGGTGCGAAATAACCAAAAGAATAAAATTCCAATAAAAAAAAGTTTAGCTTGTTATTTGAAATATAATAATTCGTCTTATCTTTGCACCCGCTAAGCAGCTATTGACCCATAGTGTAACGGTAACACACCGGTTTTTGGTGCCGTTTTTCTAGGTTCGAATCCTAGTGGGTCAACAAAAAGCCTTGATTATCAATAAGATACTCAGGGCTTTTTTGTTTTTGACTAAGACTCAAGAAATGGCAGTATTTGGATAAAGATTCTATCCTTTTAAATTTTTATAAACTTCTGATAGTATTGGACATTATTTGAAGTAATACATCTTACAAAATATACGCCTGATATCAAACTACTTACATCTATTTCAAGTGATTGGCTTGATATTGCAATGCGATTGTTTTGGTCGAAAATTTCTACTTTCGATATTGACGTAGGTGATCTAAGGATGATATAATCAGATGTCGGATTTGGGAAAATCTCTATTTTATTTGATGGCGTATCAGGAGTATTTTTGGTGCTGCTGACTATGTTGCATTGTTCTAAGGTGCCTTCGCAGTATTTCGATAAATAACTGCCAAACCTTTTAATTATTGGCCCATCTTCCATTCCAAATCCTTCTGCATAACTAATAGGGTAAATCCCAGGGTCATTGCATTGACCTGGAGAGAATCCTATTGTGTAAAAGTGTTTTTGATCAAATCCCCAAACACTTGGTAAATTTATTATGGTATCAATAACATTGTGCGTAAGTTCACCAAAATCAAGAGGATATAAAATATCATAGGTACAATTTTTTATTGTATCACCAACATTTAATCCAAAATCCCAAATACATACTTCTTTTCCATCTGCACACGGAAATACATTCTCATCATAATTTACCATAAATACTTTCCTTTGCATAGTATCTTCTCTCATAAAACAAAGTGAACGTTTTGAAGTAATTTCATAAGGAGGAACACTTAATGGTACAGATGAAGATACCAATTTTTTATAAGATCTTCCATCTATGGTAGTGTCTCCAGAAAAATACCTTATTTCAATACCGATTTGCCACAATTGAAAGCACTCACTAAATGCATGATGATTATAAATCCAATACTTCCCTTCTTCTACCAAAGGTTTGTATTTTTGGGCGTAAGCTATGTTACAGATGCTAAAAAATAGTAGCGTATATAAATATTTCATTTTCCATATATTTTGTGAAAAAATCACCTTCAAAAATCTTATCCTTACAAAGCAAATTATTGTTAGATTCTTCTCGCTTTCTTTCTTCTACGCATTTTTTCAATCATAAAGAAGCATCTCTTTCTAAATAATTGCAATTCAAAGATATGGAAATAAAATCAAAGAAACAAAAATATTTTTTCGATCAGGTCATTTCTCTATTCGGTAACCAATAAAGCCTGAAGGCCAAACTCATAATAATAACAATACCACCCAATACTGCCCATGATCCGGGATTTTCGCCATATCCGATAAATACCCAAACGGGATTTAGTATAGGCTCGAGCATCGCTATCAGTGAGCTTTCGATGGCTGGCAAGTGCTTCTGTCCATACAAAAAGAAGTAATACCCAAGTCCCAACTGACCACAACCAAGGATCATTAGATACGTATTTTCGGTAGGAGTCGGCCACGCAGCATCCAAAAACCAAGGCATACATATCAGACAAACCCACAAGTTGCCTAAAAACACAGCGCCTGGTTGGTATTCCACCTTATTGAGTTTTTGGGTGATGAGTAGTCCTGCCAAGATCAGTCCACTGGACAGGGCAATCCAGATACCAGCCCAGTTTTCAGGTGTAGCCAATTGGTCTATAAAAAACAATGCCATACCTACAAAGCAAAGGATTACGGTTACTACATTGATTTTCAGTAATTTAGTCCGCATAAAATATGGCTCCAATAAGAGTACAATTGCTGGTGCAGAATATTGCAAAAATATGGCATTTGCTGCCGTGGTGAGCTTGGTGGCATTCACAAAGGCTATAAGTAGTGCCGCATAAAAAAGACTACTTACTACGGAAAGCTTATTGAATTTAAATATGGTTTGTTTAAAAATTACCACAAAGATAATGGCCGCATACAAGCTCCTATAAAAAAGTATAGTCATCGCATCTTGTGGCAGCAGCTTGATGAATAATCCGCCTGTACTCCATAAAATAGCCGCTATAACCGTGGAAAAAATGGCAAGTTTGCGACCTTTTTCCATCAAATCACACCACTAAATTGCCTTAGAAATCTTGCATCATTTTCAAACAACTGTCTAATATCAGTGATTTTGTATTGGAGCATGGCTTGTCTTTCGATACCCATACCGAAAGCAAAACCACTATATACTTCAGGATCGATGCCACAATTGATTAGTACATTTGGATCGACCATACCACAACCTAAGATTTCGAGCCAACCAGTACCTTTGGTAATGCGATAATCGTCTTCATTATTCAATCCCCAATACACATCCATCTCTGCACTCGGCTCTGTAAAAGGGAAAAAACTCGGTCTCAACCTTATCTCAGCTTGTGGACCATACATCTCTCTTGCAAAATATAACAATGTTTGTTTCATATCAGCAAAAGATACATTCTTGTCGATGTATAAGCCTTCTACCTGATGAAACTGACAGTGCGACCTAGACGAAATGGTCTCATTGCGATATACTCTGCCCGGTGCTATGATTCTGATCGGTGGTTTTTGAGTAGTCATTATTCTCGCCTGTACAGATGATGTATGCGTACGCAATAGTTCCGTCGTCGAGTCCTTCAGATAAAATGTATCTTGCATATCTCTGGCTGGATGATCTTCGGGCGTATTCATTGCCGAAAAATTATGCCAATCATCTTCGATTTCTCTTTCTTCAGCCACTGTAAATCCGATACGACCGAAGATATTGATAATTTTATTGAGAATAAGCGAAACAGGATGTCTAGAACCAGTAGAAAACATCTCTACAGGCGCAGTAAGGTCTAAATCAGTAGCACTTTGACTTCCAGATGTGCTTTCGAGCTGCTCTTTGAATAATTCAAATTTTTCTTCTGCCGCTTGCTTGAGGTCATTTAGCAATTGTCCGAATTCTTTTTTGCGGTCGTTTTCTACATTTTTTATTTCACCAAAAAGCGCCTTAATTTCATTCTTCGATCCTAGGTATTTTATACGAAAGGATTCTAGGGAGGCAGCATCGGTTATGGTTTCGGTATGCAAGATTTCCAAAACTCTCTGTACTTTTGCGAATATTTCTGATGACATTTCGATGTATTAAGATTAAAAACGGTGTAAAGATAGGAAATAGTTGAAATTTGAATTGAGTAATAAGAGATAAAACAATAATGTTAAAAACCTGAATTCAAGCCGCAAATGCAACTTTAGTTAATAAATTAAATTCTTCAAGTG
>CALFYH010000252.1 GCA_937952155.1 uncultured Saprospiraceae bacterium | reverse complement strand
ATGGACGTGAGTGATGTATATTATGACAAATTCTTGATTAACGGAACATCTGAAAGCCAACTCGCTCAATTCAAAGCAGGCGACAAAGTAAGGTTGCGAATATCAAACGGTGGTGCATCTTCCTATTTTTGGCTCACGTATGCAGGTGGAAAAATGACTGTCGTTGCCAATGATGGCAATGATGTTGAGCCTGTTGTGGTGGATAGACTAATTATAGGAGTTTCAGAAACCTATGATGTCATCGTTACCATTCCGGCAGAAAATACTTCCTATGAATTTTTGGCAACACCCGAAGACCGAACTAAATCGGCATCTATTTACATAGGTTCAGGTATTAAGCAGTTGGCAAGTCCATTGCCTAAACTGAAATACTTTGAAGGTATGAAGATGATGAACGATATGATGAAAATGGATGGCACAATGAACGATATGGGTATGGATATGTCATTGCAACAAATGGATATGAATAGGGTAATGTATCCAGAAATCACGGGTGAGAAAATGGAAATGAACCATTCTAATCACAATTCAAGTAAATCGGACATATTAACGCTCAATTATACAATGCTAAAATCGCCTACAAAAACTGCTCTTCCAGCAGATGCACCAGTCAAAGAATTGACATTTGAGCTGACTGGAAATATGAATCGTTATGTATGGAGCCTAGACAATAGAGTACTGTCTGAATCGGATAAAATTCTGATCAAAAAAGGCGAAATAGTACGCATCACGCTATATAATAATTCTATGATGCGGCACCCGATGCACCTGCATGGTCATGACTTTAGGGTTATAAATGGACAAGGTGATTATGCGCCACTCAAAAATGTTTTGGATATTATGCCCATGGAGAAGAATGTTATAGAGTTTGAAGCAAATTTGGAAGGCGATTGGTTTTTTCATTGTCATATTCTTTATCATATGATGGCTGGTATGAATCGGGTATTTAGTTACGAAAATCAAGCACCAAATCCCTTGCTACCTGATAAAAAATGGGCGTATAAAAAATTGCAAAGCGAAAGCAACCAACTTCATTTTATGGCACAAAACGACTTTGCTACGAACGGTAATGATGGTATGGCAATGTTGCAAAACACACGCTGGAGTTTTGGTACAGAATGGCGTTTGGGTTATAATGATAAACATGGTTATGAAAGCGAAACGCATATTGGAAGATATATTGGTAAAATGCAATGGTTTATGCCATTTGTAGGTTTTGATTGGCGTTACCGAACATTAGGTCACAATGTAGAGGAGCAAAATCTTTTCGGGCAAAGAAATACCAAGGACAATCGTACCCAATTTAGTGTAGGCGTGGCTTATACATTGCCAATGCTTATAATTTTGCAAAGCGAAGTATATCACGATGGCAATGTAAGAATACAAATAAAGCGTGATGATATTCCTATTTCTAGCCGTCTTAGAGCTGCATTTATGTTTAATTCAGACAAAGAATACATGCTTGGACTTGGCTATATTGTTGGCAAAAACTTTGGATTTAGAACGCATTTTGACAGCGATATGGGATTTGGTGTTGGCTTGCATCTGAATTATTAAATTGTTCAGAATCGAGAGACCCAATATTGAATAGGAGACTCAAATAGTGTATGGATGAAATGATTTGAATATATGGCATCATATTTGCAATAAGTATAATATCTCATTCCAAAAACAAATCGCCTCCTGACCTCCTGGTTTTGGAGGTTTTTTTTTGCATTTTCAGAATTGTAAGTATAAAAACCAACTATTTGGGCCACTTGACGTGAAAGTTTGGTGGCCTTTTTATTTAAAATAAAAACTAAAAAAAATAAGAATTATGGGTTACTAAATTGAAAAGATGAATAAATATTTAGGTTGATCTTAGAAACTAAAATAATGGATCTTCAGATGTTTTTTCTTTAACTAAAATTGTACAATTAATTTTTCTGATAATGATAGCAAAGACCTATTCCACGATGATAAGATTTTATTTACTAATAATAACTTTTAGTCTTTGTCAATTATTAACTGCACAGGCTCATTATCCATGCGGTGCTGTGGAAATGCAAAAGAAGCTATTTAGCATAGATAAAAAATGGCAAGAATTACAAGAAAGATCTGAGCAATTGCTTGTCAAAAAGAAAGGTGGCTTTGTTGCTAATAGGACCAATGAATTATTTACCTTACCAGTGGTTGTACATGTGATACACAATAATGGAAGCGAAAATATCAGTGATATTCAAATAGACCAAGCGTTAGCAAATTTAAATGCAGCATTTTCGCATTCTGGCCCTTATGAGTCCAAAGGTGAAGGATTCAATACCGAAATTCAGTTTTGCCTTGCTAGACGTACGTTTGACAATAATGCAACCACAGGTGTGAACAGAATTGTTTCTGGTCTTACCAATTTGACAATGGAAACAGAAGATCAAGCTTTGAAAAATCTGAGCAGATGGGACCCAAGCCAATATATCAATATTTGGGTTGTCAATGAAATCTCCAGTCAAAGTCAAGGTTCAGGAGTAGCAGGATATGCATATTTGGCTGGTATGCATGGAAAACCGTTGGATGGTTTGGTTTGCGAGGCAAAGTTTTTTGGAAAATCTCCGTCTGATGATGTGGTTCTTATTCATGAGATGGGCCATTATCTCAATCTTTTGCATACATTCGATGGTGGATGTACTAATAATTTTTGTGACCAAGAAGGAGATAAAGTGTGTGATACTCCACCGGATCAAGCATTGCATTCTTCCTGTGTTTTTAACTCTTGTGGCACTGACAAAAATGACTCTAGAGCTATCAATCCATTCACTACGGATGTGAATGACATGACACAAAATTATATGGATTATTCGCCATTTGAATGCCAGTTTGCATTTACTAAAGGTCAGGCCGAAAGGATGCGTCTTACTATACAAAATATAAGAGAGAGCCTATTACAGTCACAAGGATGTTTGTCTCCTTGCGTGAGTACCATCTCTGGTGATATTTCTGCACCGCAAGAAGCTGTTACAGGTCAAAACGTAAATCTATCATTTTCTGGTTCTGGCGCTACTACTTTTGTGTGGTCTGTAGATGGCACACAAATAAGCACATCATCTGCACAAGACTACGTATTTACAGCTCCAGGGACATATACCATTGCATTAGTAGCTGGAAATCAAGATGTAAATTGTGTGTATAAAACAAAACATACGATTACAGTAAAGTGCAATATTTCGGCAGATTTTAATCCCACCAATAGCGAAATAAAAGCAGGAGAAAATATCACTTTTACTAGCACTGGCACAGGAGGTAAAGATTATATATGGAAAATAGATGAAACGCAAGTAGGAACTGGTTCCAGCATAGATTATACCTTCCCAAATCCCAAAGATTATTTGGTACAACTGCAAGTATCCAATGAATATTGTTCGCAAACCAAAACGGGAAAAGTGGTTGTTCAAAGTGCTTGTGGAGATTCGATATGGACAAAAAAATATACATCTGCAAATAATTGGAATGGGAGCATCACGAGCATTGGCGAAGATGGGTCTATGGTATCAACATTTTCAGATAATTTTAAAAGGATGATTCTGTATACAAATGCGAAAGGTGAGAAAATTTGGTCCAAGACTTTTGAAAAAAGTGATTATTTTAGGGTTGAACCAGTAATATTAAAAGATGGATCTATTTTACTTAGCTCTACAATAAATGAAATGAATTTTAACCGATTGTTCATCACAAAATTGAATAAAGCAGGAGATGTTCTTTGGACAAAAATTTTACTCAATGATTTAAATTCAAATATTTTTAGATTGGGAAGTTTGAAAAATGGCGGTTTTTGTATAGCTACAGTTACTCAGTTTTATAAATTTGATAAAGATGGAAATATTGTTTGGTCTTATAAATTGGAAAATAGAATGTTCAGAGCATGGACAGAGTCCATTAATGGGAATATAATGATTTTACTCGATAAGGATACATTAACGGATGTGGTTGTAATACTTGATGCTAATGGAAATGAAATAATCCAAAACGAGATTTTAGGTAAATTTAACGTTAATTATTTGCATAATACGGGCACTAAAGACGGGGGATTTTTGTTGATTGGGAATTTTTGGGAAACTCATGGGAATGTTTTGCTTAAATTTGATAATAGGGCTCAATTGGTTTGGTCAAAAAAGTTATATGACTCAAATTATGCTAATGTAACATCAAATGAAAATGGCGATATCTTATTGATGACTTTTGATTTCGACGGAAAAATTTATTTATCAGTATTGAATGAAAATGGAATAATCACTTCTAAGCATGTTACAGTTAGAGAATATAAATTTAGCGAATATCTTTTTTTATGGTCTAAACAAAACAAAAGTTGGGTTTCTTTCGAAGGAATTAAAGGTAGCGCTGATTTTGATTTAATACCTATCTCAC
>CALFYH010000251.1 GCA_937952155.1 uncultured Saprospiraceae bacterium | reverse complement strand
ACGAGATAGTGGTCAGTGACTGGAGTTCAGACGTGTGCTCTTCCGATCTCTTTCAGGGTCTTAGCAGATCATATCAGGGCGATTTCCTTCACGATTGCAGACGGGCAGCTTCCTGCAAATAACGGCGCAGGTTATGTTATTCGACGGATTTTGCGTCGAGCGGTCCGATATTATTACACCTATCTGGATTATAAACAGCCGCTATTATTTCAGTTGATAGATGGTTTGTCAAAGCAATTTGAAAATGTATTTCCAGAATTGTACCTTCAAAAATCTTTTGTAGAAAAAGTCATTCGCGAAGAAGAAAAATCATTCCTGAAAACACTAGAAGGTGGCTTGCGCCGAATAGAAGATATCAAAGTACAGAATAATACCATCGATGGTCAGGATGTTTTTGAATTGTATGACACCTATGGATTTCCTGTAGATCTTACAAGGCTTATTGCCGATGAGAAAGGATGGAAAGTAGATGAAGATGGATTTTCTAAAGCACTTAATGAGCAAAAGGAACGATCCAGAGCTGATGCCAAAAGAGAAACAGGCGACTGGGTAATGGCCGGATATGAAGCATTGACTACATTTGTAGGTTATGATGATCTGATCGTGCAAGGTAGCAAAGCAGTCAAATACAGAGTGCTAAAGCAAAAAGACAAAGAGTTGTATCAGTTGGTACTTGATGTGACGCCTTTTTATCCAGAAGGCGGCGGACAAGTAGGCGATACGGGCTTTATGATGTTCGATGGTGAAGTCATCAAAGTGCTTGATACAAAAAAAGAGAATGACCTGATCATCCACATCATAGACCGAATTCCTGACAATATAAGTGGTGATGTATATGCTGAAGTTGATGCGAACAAGCGTTCGTTGACCGAAAATAATCACTCAGCTACCCACTTATTGCATGCTGCCTTGAGACAAGTTTTAGGTACGCACGTACAGCAAAAAGGATCATTGGTAAAGGATGACTACTTGAGGTTTGATGTATCTCATTATCAAAAGATTACAGATAATGAACTGGCGCAAGTAGAGAAAATAGTAAACGAGAAAATACGTCAAAATATCCCACTTGAAGAAGCACGTTCATTGCCTATCGAAGAAGCTAAAAAATCTGGAGCTATGATGCTTTTTGGTGAGAAATATGGCGATTCTGTGCGTATGATTACCTTCGATCCTGCATATTCTCGTGAGTTATGTGGTGGATGTCATGTCAAGTACACAGGACAACTCGGATTATTTAAGATCACATCAGAAAGTGGTATTGCAGCTGGTGTCAGAAGAATAGAAGCAGTCACAGCAAATAAAGCTGAGGAATATGTCAACCAGCAGATTCATGAATTGAATGCCATCAAATCATTCTTCAAAAACAATATCAATACTACTAAAAATGTATCTGATTTATTGGATGAAAATAAAGAACTGGCCAAGGAAGTGGAGAAATTGAGAGGTATGCAAGCTTCTGGAATGAAAGCGTCATTGATATCAGGAGCAAAAGAAATATCTGGTGCCCGTGTTGTGGTTGCAAAATTGAAGGAAATGGATACAAAATCTGCCAAAACACTGTCAGTCAATATCTTATCAGAGATAGATAATGGCCTTGTTTTATTCGGAATAGAAGATCAGGGTAAAGCGACCATCATGCTCAGTATTGCTGAAAACCTTACAAAATCCAAAGGATGGCATGCAGGAAATATCATCAAGGAATTGAGTAAAGAAATCAATGGAGGCGGCGGCGGACAAGCATTTTTTGCAACAGCAGGAGGCACAGATGCGAGTGGATTGGATAAAGCATTGGCAAGATTAGACGAATTTTTGAAATAAAGTGTATGAAGTTTTCTGGATTAGCCGCGTTTAACATATTTGGAGTTTTGCTAGTATCTTTGATTGCTTGCAAATCGTTTGTAGGCAAATCAGGACATGACGGCCTTTCTACTGCAGACTGTTATCCAGAAAGAAAAACCATTGAAACATTAATCAATCAGTCTGGTACGATCATTAAGGTGGCGGAAACTTATGTCATACTTTCGCAAGATGGCAATAGTCGATATCTTGCTTGCAATTTGCCTGCGACTTATAATAAAGAAGGTATAAAAGTTAAATATGCTTTGAACGTCAAGGAAATATTTCCCAATGAAAGATTAATTGCAACGCCTGCCTACCTCACTGAAATCAATCAATAATTAAACCAAAAACCAAAATCCAAAATCCAACATCCAACATCCAACATCAATAATCCAAAAACCAAAATCCAAAATCCAAAATCCAACATCCAAAATCCAACATCCAACATCAATAATCCGAAATCAATAATCAAAAAAAAATACAATGAGTGATCTAAAATGGAGTTATAATGAATTTCTTGCTTTTCTACTGATCTATATCGCACATGTGGATATGGAATTTGCAGAAGAAGAAAAAGCCATGATCAAAACAAAATTTGGAGAAGATATTTATGAAAAAATGTTCGCCGAGTTTGATACTATGAGTGATTATAAGGCATACGAAACGATTTTGTCTTATAAAGGTGTTTATTTTCCGACCCAAGAGCAAAAAGAAGAGATCATCGAAAAGATGAAAACACTATTTGATGCAGATGCGGAATTCAACATCATGGAAAAAGAGCTTTTACACTTTTTGGATCGGATGATGTAAACATTGGCTCAGCATCCGCCTCTTTGTTTTATACAGACCAAACTATTTTCATAGGACATTACATTAAAAATCGTAAAGTCTTTTGATACTGGACACATCATGCTAGTAACCCAAGATTTGCCACCATCATCAGAATACATCATCTTGGTATCAGTAATACAAATCATACGATCGTTTACATAAAATACTTTATTAATCTTATCCTGTTGCTTTATAAAATCATTTGCTGCGTGATTTTGCCAAGTTTTTCCTTTGTCGTGTGAGTAAACAAGTTCATTAATGGCTGGTTTCCACATTTCACGATTCATAGGACGTAAGATAAGTAGTGTATCCTTATAAGAGGACAATGAAATCTCTGTGTCATTTTCATTCATTATGTTCCAATCTTTAATGGCTATTTTATTCCATGTTTTGCCGTAGTCTTCTGTTTTGTGTAGTCCTAACACACCATTGACCAATATATTGTCTGCAATTTTGACCATGTTATTTGCAAACCCATATTTGAAGATTCTTTCCCATGTAGCACCTTGATCTGGAGTTTTATACACGCCGTATGGACAAGCAATATACGTATTTCCATCTTCATCTTCCATTAGTTGATGAACATTTTGTGTACCTTCAGGAGTACTAAATGGCATCCAATTAGATTTTCCAAAGGCTTTCTTAAATAATCCTTCACCAAGCACAAATGCAAAAACTCCTGATTTGGAAACCGAAAGATTTGTTACTCTATTAGCAGCAATAGGCACCTTATCTAGTACAGTAGTCATGATGTTTTCTCTAGTATAATTTTTACCATTTTGCATGTCAATGATAATAACTTCAGCGCTATCGCCACCTAGGTATAAAAGATGATCGTTGAGCGTACTAGACATTATGTCGAAATTCTTTGGTATTAATGTATCTAAGGATTCCCAAGTATTGCCTGCATTGTTTGACATTATAATATTACCATCAAAATTGAAAGATTCTTTGATTTCCGTAGTTGAATGAGCAATAGGTTGATGATTTGGTTCTGTCTTACATCCTACCAAAAGCAAAGCACAAAAAATAAGATTGAATAATGTTCCCATGATGGTGAAATTTATATTGATAAAAGAAGTATTATACCGCAATATTACATGGAAAAAGAAGTGAAATATGTTTTTCTAGGGTAAATATTTAGTAAAATATAGGTAAATCGTTTTTTTACATTTTATTAAACAGTTTATACTCACATAAATATTATTTTTGGCCATGATTTATAAATTTATTTGGCTCTTTGCCTTTTTATTATACGCCAATGGAAGTGATTGTAGAGATACGAGTTCCAAAGAAATAGGCGTTACTTTAAGACAAATAGGCCACAGATTGCTGCTTTCTAATGGCGACTCTACTTCTAGGGTATTGCCTATCAAAGAAGGGAAAAATGATACTTATACCATATCATTCGAGAAGCCACTCGAAATATCGTCTGATCTACTTTATGCCATCACTGAAGAAGAGTTAAAGCGTATTGGCATCAAAGATTTTGTAGCATCACTCAAAAACTGTGAGACTTCAGAAGTGTATCTTTCATTCCTTTATAGCCAGGAGTTGGATAGTATTACACCGTGTAAAGGAAGAGATTTGCCAACTGCATGCTACGCATTGGAGATTTCACTTTTAACTACCAAAAGAAGTTTTTCTGTTTTTAATTTGGGTTTACCAGTGCTTCTAGTATTAGGTGCATTCTCCTTATATTATTTTTATAGTAACAAGAAAAATGAAACCAATTCTCCTTCATCACTGAATGTTAGGGTGGGGAAGTACCTTTTTGATGCCCAAAACAGACAACTTACATTTGATAACGAAACAATCATGCTCACTGAAAAGGAATCCAAATTGATAACTTTATTACTAGATTGCAATTCGAATGAAGTCCAAACTAGAGATTATCTTATTAGCCAAATTTGGAAAGAAAATGGTATTCAAGTAGTTTCTAAGAATTTGGATGTGTTGGTTTCCAAAGTTCGCAAAAAATTATCACTAGATAGTGATATCAACATTACAAGTGTACATGGCTTGGGATATAAGTTGGAAGTAAAAGAATTAACTGTAAAATCCGTTTAAACCCATGAAAACCAAGCTCTACGCAGTTGTTGACATCGAGACCACAGGTGGTATGGCCCGCAGAGATCGGATCACTGAGATAGCCATAGTAGTTTATGACGGCAAAGAAATCATAGATCGATTCGAATCACTGATCAATCCTGAGCGATCTATTCCATTTGAAATAACGCGTATCACCGGCATCACTGACAGTATGGTAGCGGATGCACCAAAATTCTACGAAGTAGCCAAAAAAGTAATAGAAATGACTGAAGGCGCTATTTTTGTAGCACATAATGTCCGTTTTGATTATAGTTTTATCAGAGAAGAATTTGCATCCTTGGGTTATACATTTACGAGAAGGCAACTATGTACCGTAGTGCTCAGCAGAAAGTCTTTTCCGGGTTTGAGATCCTATAGTTTGGGCAATCTTATCAGACATTTTGATATCAAAGTAGCCAATAGACACAGAGCTATGGATGATGTATTGGCAACGGTAGATATTCTAGGAAGGATTCTTTCGAGTGAAGAAGGTGTACAGAAAGCTGATCGAATCATCAATGCAGGTATCAAGGCATCGCATCTGCCTAAAGATATCACGATGGAAAGGATCCACAGCCTTCCTGAAAGTGCTGGTGTTTATTACTTTTACAATGTCTATGGTCAGGTGATTTACGTTGGAAAAAGCATCAATATTCGGAAGCGTATCATGCAGCATTTTGGAAATATTGATTCAAAAACCGACAAATTTATTGCCAAAGTCGCAGACATCACTTTTGAATTAACAGGATCTGAACTTATCGCGATGCTTTTTGAATCCAATGAGATCAAGGCCTTACAACCCGAAGTGAACAAAGCGCAAAGATCCAAAGATTATCCATATTTTGTATTCCAATACACTGACGAAAAAGGTTATCTGAGATACAATTGGGACAAATCCAGTGTGAAAACTAGGAATAACAAAAATATATTGAATCATTACAGTTCGAAATCTTCAGCACGTGGACATTTGCACCACATGACCGAATTATTGGGTCTGTGTCCTGGGCTGACTGGGCTCCACGATGCAGAGACTAGTTGTTTTTATTATCAGACAGGAGCTTGTAGTGGCGCATGTCAAGGCTTAGAAGATTCAGCTTCCTACAATGAAAGAGCTCAGGAAGGCATTGATTTATTGAAAAAGTCGTTTGATGACAATTTTTTTATCATCACGGAAGGGAGAAACCAAGAGGAAAAGGGATTGGTTTTGGTGGAAGACGGACATTATCGAGGTTTTGGCTATCTAAATGCCGAAGATATGAACTATGGCGCTGAAGAATGGAAAGAAGCCATACGATATTTGCCTACAAATCCCGAATGTAATCAGATTATTATCAGTTACTTAGAAAAACATCCTGAGACCAAACTGGTAAAAATATGATTTAATACAAATGCGAACTGCCAAGTCCCATTTTGCATCGTAAATGATTGAGTGAAACACCCAAAACACCTAATCCATATTTGGTGCTTCTAGTGAAATTGATGGATGATGCTTCATCAAAGTACTTTGTGGGACATGTAACTTCTGCAATATCAAATCCTTTGTAAATAATCTGGGATAGCATCTCATTGTCGAAGATGAAGTCATCAGAGTTATTATTAAACTTGATAGATTGCAATACTTCACGGCTGAAAGCACGATATCCGGTATGATATTCAGAAAGTTTATAATTAATGAGTAAGTTTTGCGTCATAGTTAAGAAGCGATTTGCGATATACTTATACATAGGCATACCACCTTTTAACGCACCTTTTCCTAAGATTCTAGATCCAAGTACAACAGGATACAACTCATCGCCGATGATATTGACCATAGATGGAATTAGCAATGGTGTATATTGGTAATCTGGGTGTAGCATTATTACAATATCTCCACCAAGTTCTAAGGCTTTGTTGTACAAGGATTTTTGGTTGCCACCATAGCCCTTGTTTTTTTCATGGATGATAATGTGTTTGATACCGATTTCTTTGGCAACGGACACAGTATGGTCCTTGGATGCATCATCACAAAGGATCACCTCATCGACCAAGTCAAAAGGTATCTCATTATACGTTTTTCGTAATGTTTGGGCAGCATTGTATGCCGGCAATACGACGACAACTTTTTTATTTTTGTACATCGGAGACTTTAAGCCTGTTAGTATTACTGAACGGGAACGAAATGGCCGTTTTTATTGTATATCCATATAAGCATGATGATAAACAATATGATGGTAAGTACTACCTTGCCGAAAATGGCACCTTTTCTTCCGTAATCGCTATTTGTTGACATAATGGTAACAATCATTAAATTTCTGACGGCAAAGATAATATTTTAACTCTTTATTTAAATGAAAATTAAAAATAAAAGCGAAACCTAATGATTAAAGCATGAAATTATTACTTTTACATCGCAATAAGACTTTAATATGCTTCATGATATTCGCAACTCAAGTGGAATCATTTTATTATTTACTTTACTATTTATCGGTTTAAGTTGGTACTATGATTTGGATTATTGGTTAACCCAAAGACCCAAAAGTGTGCATGTTTGGAGACAAACAGATTGTGCTTCGTACGCTCTAAACTACTATCAAAATGAGCGATCTTTTTTTAGCCCACAAGTTCATCACAGACATGCTATCAATGGAAGTACTGCTAGTGAGTTTCCAATCATTTATTATATAGCTTCGAAATTGTATACATGGTTTGGTTTCGATGATCGATACATACGGTGGATAGGATATGCTATATATTATTTAAGTCTTATCTCTTTGATTTTGGCATCAGGATATTTTATTAAAAACAAAATCCTACAACTTTTTCCAGCGATATTGATGATGATGTCTTGTGTATTGATTTATTACGCTGCAAATTATTTGCCTGATGTACCTGCTTTGAGCTTTGCCATTATAGGTTTTTATTTTTTTGTTAGAAATATATACCATGGTAAAAAATCCGATCTTTATTTAGCCATTAGTTTTGGAGCCCTTGCAGCCCTATTAAAAATATCTTCTGGACTTATTTTAGGGACAATTTTACTTTATATATTATATCAAAAGTTAATTATCAAAAATAACCAATTTAATATAACAGATTTAATAGCAATATTCGGTGGTTTTTCATTGATCTTCATGTGGCTGTATTATGTGAAAAATTACAATGAAGCTGGACAGTATTTTGGCAACCTACAAGGCACAATGGGAATTTGGTTGTGTGATAGCGCAAAAATTGGGTATATTTTCAAACGTACATTCGAAGAGTGGATTCCGGCTCTTGGTTCTCGTAAGCTGTGGTTACTATTTCTTCCAGCAACGATTTTTGTAGCTTATTATTGGCGAAAGCTTGATGCAGTGTTGAAATTTTTTATACCTGTATTGTTTTGTGGTAGTATGGTATATTATGTAGCTTTTTTTGCTGTTTTTGATGTTCATGATTATTATTTTGTGAATATGTTTATCTTTCCAATCATCTTAAGCATTGGTTTTTTTCATATTTTAGAGCAAAAACTTAAGCCGATCCACCTAAGGTATTTCATTGCGGCAAGTATTGTTTTATTTGCAATGACAGCTGAAGATACATCGGCGCAATTTTATAATAGGCGTTATCATGGTGGTTGGAATTCTAGTCCACCTTCAGGATTTTTCAAAATTGAGCCATATCTAAGATCATTGGGTATTGATAGACATCAACTTATTTACAGTCCATCTGATGGTAGTACTAATATTACTTTGTATTATGCTAATAATCCTGGCTGGACCAAACTTTTTGGTACAACAGCCGAAAGTGCCATCTCGCGTGGAGCATCATATATGTTGATCGTCACTGCTGAATTTGATTCGGAAGAATTCTCAAAATATAAGGACAAAGTCATTGGCGAATTCGAAGGTGTATCAGTGGTTAAGTTTTAAAAAGAAAGGAATTTGATGGCTTCACAGGAAATTTCAAAAATTAAAGAATTCGTATTGGCTTTAGCATCGCTATCAGCTGTATTTATTGCCACTTTTTATGATTTTTTTGTACATCCAAGCCGATTATTACCAGCTGCTGGTGATGGCATGAAAAATTACTTTACCTTTCTATACCACATCAAATACGATAAAAATTATTGGAAATTTGATGGAATGAATTATCCTTTTGGCGAAAATGTTGTTTTCACAGACAATCAACCCATCTTGTCAAATCTTGTTAAGGCCATTTATCAAATTTTTCCTATCAGTACTTCTGGATTAATTGCAATACATAATTGGGTTGTTTTCTTGGGCATTATTGGTGGCGGTTTAGGTTTTTTCTATAGCTTAAGATTACTCAAGGTTCGTTTGGATTTGGCAATTGCTACTTCAGCAGGAATTATGCTACTTCAGCCACATATTTTAAGATTGGAAAGTCATTATTCTATGGCATTCTCTTTTTTGCCTTGGATATTCTATTTTTGGATTCGGATTTGGCAAAATGATGCTCATAAAAAGACGAATTTATGGATAGGAACGATTTCTTTTTTTGCAGGAATGATCCATATGTATCATTTTTTAGCCATCTCTATGACTTGCATCTTGGCTATTTTTTTAACTTTTGTAATTGTTAAGGATTGGAAATCTAGTTTTGGTGCCTTACTATTACAAGTGGTTGTGCCATTTATTTTTTTGTTTGTCATCTCAAATTATATCTATCCTGTGCATGATAGGCCAAGTGACCCTTGGGGATTTTTTTCATACACTGCCACTTGGGAGACATTGTTTTTCAGCTATAAATTGCCACTTTTTCATTTTATTGATGAAAATATATTTAAGATTCGGACGATAAATCAGCGTGAAGGTTTGAATTATATGGGTTTGGTGGCAGCTTTAAGTGTTATTATTCTTATTTTCAGATCTGCTAGAGTTTATAAAAAAATTGGGCAAATTATTAATCCTAAATCGGGCATCAATGCAAAACTTGGCTGGATATTTTTGCTTTCAGCATTGGCATCTTTTGGGTTTCCTTTTATTATTACAGGATTAGAATGGTTGTTATCATATGCAGGACCTTTCAAACAGTTCAGAGCTGTAGGCCGCTTAGCGTGGGTTAGTTTTTTTGCTGTCAATTTGATTGCTCTCCCATTTGTCTTTACGAAACTCGCAGGAATACATGATCGTTTTAAATCTAACTTTTTGAGCTATTCTATAGTTTCTATAATTTTGATAGAAGCTATTATGTTAAAGCCATCTACCGACAATCCGCCACAATTAATAGATGCTTTCAAAGAAAAAACTTTTAATGTACCTATTAATTTTAATGAATATCAAGCCATTTTGCCAGATCCATATTTACATATAGGTTCGGAGTGTTTTGGTTGGGCAGACTTAGGAGGAAATCAAGATCAAAATTTTAAATTCGGATACCAAAGTGGTTTGCCAAATTTGGGAGTTGTTTTGAGTAGAAACTCGTTAAGTCAATCATTATTAATGAATGAACTTATATGCAAACCATATAAAGTACCCGATATTATTCAAGTCATTAAAAAGAAGGATCAAAGACCTTTACTTGTTTTTTACTCAAAACTTGAGCTTTATAATAGAGGCAGTGGCTTAGATCATTGGACTTCTGGTGCTCCAGTAGTGTATGAAAATAATGATTTTGTATTGAAAAAGCTTGAATTGCCAGCTTTCGATACGATTGTACAAAAATTTAATAGTACCAATATTGAAAATTATCATAGGACAAAACTTAATCTTGAATTTTTGAAAGTGGAAAAGGAAAGTGAATGGGG
>CALFYH010000250.1 GCA_937952155.1 uncultured Saprospiraceae bacterium | reverse complement strand
TAGAGGGCATTAACGACAAAGGATACACGCAAGACAGATTTTTCTTTAATGTACGGGATATCAGGATGCTGGACACTATCGGAAAATTATTGACAAAATCATTAACAATTAAATTGCCACTCCATACTATAAATGATCATTTGATTCATGAGCTAGAACAAATTTGTAATGAAAAAGTAGGTCCGCATATGCTAAAACTCAAAATCGTAGATGATGCCGAAGATACTGGCATCGACTTGGTTGCAACTCAAATGAAAATCTCAGCGGATTATCAATTTATTGAAAGCCTCGAACAATTGGGGATAGCATATAGAATTAATTGATCTTCAGTGTTATATGAAATTTAATAAGTAGTGCATTATATTAATAAATTGTTGAAATCCTTTCATTATAAATTTCAAACTTTGATGAGGTCGTTATATTTAATATTTTGGTCGAATTAATTTTTTCTTTTTATATCCTTTTGATTACCTTCACTTTGTTTTATTTGTATAATCATAAATTTTACCCACAATGCACAGACCAATATTATGGATGCTTGTTTTTAGCCTTACATGTACATTCAATACATTCAGCCAAAAGAAAACAGATAAAAATAACACCAAAAATAATTCTACTACAGATACTAAAAAAGACGAACTGTATAATTCATCCACCTTCTCAGCTTTAAAATTTAGGTCTATAGGACCAGCGGTCACTTCGGGACGTATTTCAGATTTTGCTGTAAATCCAAATAATCACAGCGAATATTATGTAGCATCATCTTCTGGTGGTGTTTGGAAAACCACCAATCGCGGAGTCACATACGAACCTGTTTTTGATGATGAAGGATCATACTCTATAGGTTGTGTTACAATAGATCCCACCAATAGCAGTACTGTTTGGGTGGGCACTGGCGAAAACAACAATCAGCGGTCGGTGGCTTATGGCGATGGTGTGTACAAAAGTACCGATGGTGGCAAGTCTTGGAAAAATATGGGGCTGAAAACATCTGAGCATATATCCCAAATCATTGTAGATCCTACAAACCCAAATACAATTTTTGTTGGTGCTTACGGACCGGTTTGGAGCGAAGGTGGAGAACGCGGAGTTTATAAATCCACAGATGGCGGTACAACTTGGACTTGTGTAAAATCTGTGAGCACTTATACTGGATGCAATGATTTGGTCATGGATCCTAGAGATCACAATATTTTATATGCTGCCTTCCATCAGCGTATGCGAAAGGTATTTACTTATATCGGTGGTGGACCCGAATCTGCACTCTTCAAATCTACAGACGGTGGTACCACTTGGACCAAAATGGAAGGAGGCCTACCTTCAGGAGATATTGGTAGGATTGGCCTTGATATAAGTTCTGTGAATCCCGATATTTTGTATGCTGTAGTAGAAGCCAAAGATGGTAAAGGTGGCGTATATCGTTCGGTAAACAAAGGTGCAAGTTGGGAAAAAAGGAGTGGAACATCTACTTCGGGCAATTATTATCAGGAAGTAACATGTGATCCGCACAATGCCGATAAATTATTTATAACAGACACCTACTTTAAGGTTAGTTATGATGGTGGAAAAAGTTTCTCCAATCTCGGTGAAATCAACAAACATATAGACAACCATGCTATTTGGGTGAACCCAAAAGATGCAAATCACTTATTAGTAGGCTGCGATGGTGGCGTGTATGAAACCTACGATCACGCAAAATCTTATCACTTTAAAGATAATCTACCTGTCACACAATTTTATAAAGTCAGTACAGACAATGAATATCCATTCTATACAGTTCATGGAGGTACACAAGACAATCTGAGCTTAGCCATTCCAAGTCGTACTACTTCTTTGAATGGTATCGTTAATAGTGATTGTTATGTGACTTCGGTAGGAGATGGTTTTGAAACCCAAGTCGATCAATCCAATCCAAATATCATTTATGCTCAAAGTCAATATGGTGGATTAGTTAGGTTTGACCGCAAAAATGGAGAATATCTATCCATTAAACCTACTGAAGGAGAAAATGAACCAGCTTACAGATGGAATTGGGATGCACCACTTCTTATTAGCCAGTTTGATAACAAAAGACTGTATTTCGGTGCCAATAAAGTTTTCAGAACCGATGACCAAGGCAATAGTTGGAAAGTAATCAGCCCAGATCTAAGCAGACAAATAGATAGGAACAAAATCGAAGTCATGGGTAGAGTCTGGTCAGTAGATGCCATTGCAAAAAATGGTAGCACTGATATCTTCGGACAAACTACGAGTATAGCAGAATCCAAACTAGACGAAAACATACTTTGGGTCGGAACTGATGATGGCCTTATTCATTTATCCCAGGATGGCGGCAAAAATTGGACGAAATTTGACAATCTACCTGGTGTGCCTTCTATGAGTTATGTGCACCAGATTATTGCTTCACAACATGATAAAAATACTGCCTATGTTTGTTTTAATCATCACAGATATGGTGACTTTAAGCCCTATGTGCTGAAGACTACAGATGCTGGACGAGCCTGGAGAAGTATAGCGTCCGATTTACCAGAAAGAGGAAGTGTCTATACCATTGCCGAAGATCATGTAGATAAAGATTTACTATTTGTGGGTACTGAATTTGGTTGCTTTTTCACATCTAATGGCGGTAGCAATTGGATCAAACTAGGCAGCGGATTACCTACTATTGCAGTAAGAGATATTGAAATCCAGCGTAGAGAAAATGACCTAGTTTTAGGGACATTTGGTCGTGGGTTTTATATTTTGGATGATTATACACCGCTTCGAAGTATTAAAAAGGATGATTTGAATAATGTAGCTTTAATAGCACCAATAAAAGATGCACTTATGTATATCCCACGATTGCCTTTAGGCCTGAGAGATAAAGGTCATTTGGGCAGTAGCTATTTCAGTTCACCAAATCCCGTAGTAGGCGCAGTTATAACGTATTACTTGAAAGATGATATTAAGAAATTAAAAGCAATTCGAAAAGAAAAAGAGAAAAAGAACAATGAGCAAAATATAGACGTTTATTACCCTTCGTTAGACAGCTTAAGGATGGAAGATACACAAGCAGATCCTTACCTGCTTTTTACTATTACAGATGCACAAGGACATGTGGTGCGACATCTCAAAGAGTCAGCTAGCAAAGGCTTGCATAGAATGACTTGGGATCTCCGTTATGCTCCTGCAGATCCTGTAGAAGGCAGACATACGCCAGCACCTGACCAATTGTTTGGTTCGGCACCACAAGGGCACTTGGTAAATCCAGGAATGTATCAGGTGTCGATGTCTAAAGTTTTTGATGGTAAAATTGAACAGTTGGTTGGCCCAGTGTCATTTAATGTCAAATTGTTGAACCAATCAAGCTTGCCAGCAAAAGATATGGCTGTCAATGTTGCATTTTATAAAAAAGTGAGCGATCTCAGCAAAGAATTGAGTGCTACAAATGATCTGTTAGACCAAATAGAATCAAGAATTAAAAATGCTGAACTTGCAATTATTGATATGCCAGCACCAGCGTCTGAATTATTGACACGCATATACGATATTAAAAAGACCATTGAGCCTATAAAAACAAAACTCAATGGAGACCGAACGCTTGGAAGTAGAGAGTTTGAAACAAAATCTTCGATTAACGATCGTCTTTATGGAATTATGTATAGTATTTGGAATAGTACATCGGAAATACCTAAAACATTCATGGATGATTACAATTTAGCAGAACGGCAATATCGTGATGTATATACTTTGATAAAAAATCTAGACACACAAGTCGAAGTTATAGAAGCACAATTAAACAAAAACAAAGCACCTTATACCCCTGGTAGATGGCCTGACAAAAAATAATTGATAAAATAGTTGTTATAAACAAAATCTGGTTTTGTAAGGATTCATAATTTTAATAAGGATATTTTAATTAACCAAAATGTGAAAATTATGAAAAAAATATTTCTGTTTACACAATAGTGTTTACCTTTATCCTATTAAATTATACCATGTTTACAAAAACTTATGCGAGTGCAGTTCACGGTGTAGAAGCGCAAACTATCACAGTTGAAGTCAATGCTGGTGGCAATGTTGCAGCAGGAAAACAAATGTATTTTCTGGTAGGCTTGCCCGATAATGCTGTAAAAGAAGGCTGGCAAAGAATAGAAGCGGCTATAAAAAATATAGGTCTGAATGTGCCTCGACTCAAATTAGTAGTAAATCTGGCTCCAGCAGACATTCGCAAAGAAGGCTCTTCTTATGATCTGCCTATAGCGATCGGTATCCTAGCTTCTACCAACCAAGTAAAGACAGAAAATCTAGACAAATTTATTTTTATGGGTGAAGTGGCTTTGGATGGCGAATTAAGACCCATAAAAGGCGCTTTACCTATTGCAATCCAAGCAAGAAAAGAAGGATTCAAAGCCATGATTTTACCAAAATCAAATGCACGTGAAGCCGCCATTGTAAATGGTATTGACATTTATGGGATAGAAAATATAAAGGAAGCCATAGATTTCCTGAATGAAGACATAGAACTAAAGCCCACAGTTTATGACACAAGAGAAGTATTTGCCGATACATCCAATCAATATGCTGTAAATTTCAGTGATGTAAAAGGGCAAGAAAATATCAAACGAGCCCTTGAATTGGCAGCTGCAGGTGGTCACAATGTCATCCTTATTGGTCCGCCAGGTGCAGGCAAGACTATGCTTGCTAGGAGATTGCCCACCATTTTGCCGCCACTTAATCTTTATGAAGCTTTAGAAACTACAAAAATCCATTCCGTTGCAGGCATTTTAGGTGCAGATTCTTCATTGGTGACAGAAAGACCATTCAGGGCACCACATCATACGATCAGCGACGTTGCCCTTGTCGGTGGCGGATCCAACCCAAATCCAGGTGAAATATCTTTGGCTCATAATGGTGTTTTGTTTTTGGATGAGCTACCAGAGTTTAAGAGACAAGTGCTTGAAGTCATGCGTCAGCCTATGGAAGAACGCAAAGTCACCATTTCCAGAGCAAAAATCTCTGTGGACTATCCGTCAAGTTTTATGTTGATTGCCTCAATGAATCCTTGCCCGTGCGGTTTTTATAATCATCCTGAAAAAGAATGCGTTTGTGGCCCAGGAGTTGTAAAAAAATACCTTACTAAAATTTCAGGACCATTATTGGATAGAATCGATCTCCACGTAGAAGTCACACCTGTATCATACGACGAACTTTCCAACCATGAATATACCGCAGAAACAAGTGAACAAATTGTGGAACGAGTCATTAGGGCTAGAGAATTACAAAACAAAAGATTTAGCGATCAACCAGGAATTTTTTGCAATGCCCAAATGCCAAGCAGAATGGTTCGGGATGTATGTCAGCTCACGCCAGCTGGTGCCAATTTATTGAAAACAGCAATGGCAAGACTACAACTGTCAGCACGAGCGTACGACAGGATATTGAAGGTGGCTAGAACAGGCGCTGACCTTGCAGGAAGTGAAGATATCAAGATCGAGCATCTCGCCGAGGCTATCCAATACAGAAGTTTGGACAGAGAAGGTTGGGCTGGATAAGTTTATAATGAAGGTAATGCAATAAAAAAGGCCCGCAGAATATATATCCGGCAGGCCTTATCTTTTATTGTCAAAAAACAGATTACTCTGTTAAATCTTCAATAATTAGTGTTTTGTAGTGTCAGCTGGCATTGCTGTAGTATCTACTGCTGCTGGAGCTGCTTCAACTGGAGCTGCTTCAACTGGAGCTGCTTCAACTGGAGCCTCAGCTGCTTTTTCTTTACAAGATACTAATGCTACTGCTACAAATGCGCCTAAGATAAGGAACTTTTTCATTTTTTTTAAATTTTAAGATAAGGTTAAAAAGATTTCATCACAATATTAAGCACTATTTTCATAACGAAAAAGCACGTTGGGTTTTCGTTAACAAATATTTGATGTAAGTTTAATATAAAGGTATTTTATTTCAATTTTACCTTACCTTTGTACAAACATTTTGCATGTCTTCCATTAGAAATTTGTATTTGGATCATGTCGCACAGACAAGTGAGATGTCGATGTGTATAGAAGTTAGTCATGCGGCTGGCGTGTATATTTTCGGCCCTAATAATAAAAAATACCTTGATTTCAATTCGGGAATTTCTGTGAGTTCGTTGGGGCATTCTCATCCAGCAGTTGTAGATGCTGTCAAGAAGCAAGCTGAAACTTACATGCACACCATGGTTTATGGCGAACATATCCAATTGCCACAAGTACAATATGCTACTTTACTAAGCAAAATCCTAAATAATGGACTTAATAGTGTCTATTTTGTAAATAGCGGATCAGAAGCAGTAGAAGCGGCCTTAAAACTGGCACGCAAAGTCACGGGTAGATCTGAAATTATAGCTTGTGCAGGAGCATATCACGGTAGTACAATTGCGGCAGAAAGTTTGAGGAGTGATTTTGCCTTTACTAGAAATTATCTTCCTACGATACCTGGTGTCAATCATATTAGGTTTAATAATACGGATGATCTACAATGTATAACCGAAAAAACAGCTTGTGTCATCTTGGAGCCAGTCCAAGCTGAAGGTGGAATCATCCCACCTCAAAACGATTACTTGCAAAAAGTAAAAAAGCGATGTGAAGAAACTGGCACTTTGATGATCTTGGACGAAATCCAAACAGGTTTTGGACGAACAGGTAGCTTATTTGCACATCAAAAGTACCAAGTGCTTCCCGATATCTTGCTTATCGCAAAAGCTATGGGTGGAGGTATGCCTATTGGTGCTTTGGTGGCACAAAAAGAATTGATGATGACCTTGGCCAAAAATCCACCCTTAGGACATATTACTACTTTCGGTGGTCATCCTGTATGTGTAGCTGCGGCATTGGCTACATTGGAGGTATTGACATCGCAATCAATAGTCGCCGAAGTTGCGCAAAAAGAAAAATTGCTAATCACTTTATTAAAGCACCCATTGATAAAATCTGTTCGTTCATCAGGGCTGATGATGTCAGTTCAACTTGTTGATGCTTCCTTACTTACACCTATTATTGATAAGGCTATAGCCAATGGTGTGTTGATAGATTATTTCTTGTTTGACAATGTGTCTTTCAGAATTGCACCGCCACTGATCATCACACCCGACCAAATTAGGGAAGGCGTAGAGAAAATTCTTAATGCTATGGATTATGTCATGGCCAATAATATGAAATAACAATGAAGCCTTCTTTCATCCAACGATTGTTGAGCTATATTACTGACATCCATCTTGAATCTGTTACGTCAGATTACAACGAATCACTAGAAGTACTACTTTCGCATGATAGATACCAACTCTGTACGCCCAATGCCATTTATTCGTATGCAGATAAATATGACAATTTTAGAGATTGTTTTGCACAATTACAATTCGAACATGCTCTAATCAAAAATGTCCTTATTTTAGGTTTTGGTTTGGGAAGCATACCATATATGCTGGAAAAAAAATTTCACAAAAAATATGCCTATACTGGTGTAGAAATAGATGATGCCGTGATCTATCTCGCATCAAAATATGTGCTTAATGATTTGACTTCTGAGATAGAAATGGTGCAGGCCGATGCTTGGTCATATGTTGTACAATCAGGTATGACGTATGACATGATTTGTATAGACATTTTTGTCGATGATAAGATTCCTGAGGTTTTTCTTACTACCGAATTTCTAGAAGCTACAAAAGATTTGCTCCAACCATCAGGATTGTTGATTTACAATCATCTTGCATTCTTATCTTCAGACGTGAAATCTGCACAACAATACTATGACAACGTATTTTCAAAGGTATTCGCACAAAGTTTGCCTCTTCAAGTAGCCAAAAACATGATGATGATCAATGATAAGTCTTGGATGAAGCAGATATAAAAAATCCTTTCTATTATTGTACTTTTCGACCACTAGGCGTATCGGAACTCACCCTTGTGTTTTTTGTTTTGGTGACAGATGCCATCAGATAGGCAAATGCACTTTCAGCAGATGTATTATATACTCTATCACCGTAGGTAACTTTGCCTTTGCGTCTGTCCCATTCTTTGGCCAATAATACATATCTATCTCCAGTTTTTTCTGATGGACCAAATATCAGATATTTTGAATCATCATTAGGATCAAAACAAATTGCGTATTGTTTCTTTTGTGGTGAAAATAAATAAACGCCAGGTGTACCACGTTTTATGATTACTTCTTCGACTTCACGGCCGTTGACCATTTTGATTTTACCATTGCTGATTGTTGATTCTCCTTTGGATATCTCACGCCAGAGTACGATATCATTAGAAATATAAAACTGAATCTTGCTCGGATCTGAGTCATCTCTCACCAACGAATCATGGGTATTTTGTGTGTAATAACTAAGTGATGGTGCACAAGAAATAATGGTTGCTAGAACTAGGAAAGAAAAAAGTGTTTTCATCTTATTAAAATTTTATTTACATCGGTAATATGATGCTAATATAACCACAATCCAAGCAAATTGTAATCGGTCTTAAGACATTTTAACAAGGACATTAACTTTTTTATAAGGGAAACAGGGCGTGTCAGTATCCCAATTTATCTTTCCAGATCAAAAAGCATTAATTATCTGCACAAATTCTGCAGCATTGAGCGAAGCGCCACCAACCAATCCACCATCAACATCAGGCTGTCCAAATATTTCTTTGGCATTCGAAGCCTTCACTGATCCTCCATATAAGATGCTGGTATTTTCTGCTACTCTTTTGCCAAATTGCTTGAGCAACATTTTTCTGATCGCTTCATGCATTTCTTGAGCTTGTGCTGGTGAGGCAGTTTCTCCAGTGCCAATAGCCCATATTGGTTCATATGCAATGACAATATTTTTCATTTCTTGTGCAGACAATTGAAATATCGATGCTGCAAGCTGCGACTTTACATAAGATATGTGTTCGCCAGATTTTCTGATATCCAAGGCTTCACCACAACAAAATATAACTTTCAATCCAGCGTCCAAAGCTGCTCTAAGTTTCAAGGATAAAAGTGCATTGTCCTCGTGGTTATATTCCCTTCTTTCCGAATGGCCAAGGATAACATAAGGCACTTTCATTGCAGTAAGCATGGTCGGAGAAATCTCACCTGTGTAAGCACCCGATTTAAGGTGATGACAGTTTTGCGCGGCAAGCAAAATTTTACTGCTAGCTTTTATTTTCTTTTGTAAAGGATAAATATGTGTAAATGGTACACCCAATATCGTCAATGTCTGGTCACTTCTCTGAGTGGATGCAATGGCTTGTGCCAATTCTACTCCTTCATTTATCGTTGTGTTCATCTTCCAGTTTCCTGCTGCGATTTGTTTTCTTGCCATGACTTTTTAAATTTAAAGCTACAAAAGTAAAAATATTATTCTTGTAAAAGTCGTTTATGAGACACTTTGATTCCAAATATAAGTACTTTGATATACATCCTACAAAAGTCCAAAAATTTAATGTAATTTTGCACCCAATTTTAATACAAGAATGATGAGGTTTACACATATTATTTTAATATTGATAAGCATAGTATTAGTTAACACAGGCTGCTCCAATGAATTTCAAGTCACTGAAGGTCAGACTGAGATTCCTGTGGTTTATGGTATTTTATCTTCTCAGGATACTGCCACATATATCAGAGTGGAAAAGGCATTTGTAGACGAAAACATAAGCGCAAGCACCTTGGCCCTTGATCCTGCAAATTTGTATTTTGAAAATATATCAGTCAAACTCAGACACGTCTCATCTGGCAAAGAATATCCACTACAGCGTGTAGATGGTAATAAAGAAGGATACAAAAGAGATTCAGGTATTTTTGCAAATTCACCAAATTATTTGTATAAAATCACTAGGAATGAGCTCGCATTAGTACCTAAACAAGAATATAAACTGATTGTAGCAAAAAATGACGGTAATATACTTACTGAATCATCCACAAAGATACTGACACCATTATCTGATGCAAAAGATGATGTAGGTCCAAAACCTGGTACTATGAGTTTTGGGTATAATTCAGAATTCCAAATCGTATGGTATCCTGATGAAAATTCCGTGATCCATGATGTCATCCTTGTGATCAATTTTGACGAAACTAAGAATGGCGTAACTACCGCAAGGTCGTTGGACTGGACACTTACTTCTGGTTATTCTGAAAAATCTGGTAGTTCGAATAGTTATAGTCTAGGTACGAGAGGAAAGGCCTTTTATGAATTTCTTGCTGGTTCGCTTTCTCCAAATGAATCTGGAAATCAAGTGAGCAGATATTTTAAAGACATTTCTATAAAAATCATTTCTGGTGGACAACCTATAAAAGATTATATCAACATTGGTCTTGCCAATATAGGTATCACATCAAGCGGTGAAGTACCGGTTTATAGCAATATGTCCAATGATGCACGCGGTATCTTTTCGTCTAAAACACAATTCTTTCGAAGTGGTATGACTTTGAGCAAACCATCGTTAGATTCACTACGTTCGGGCATTATCACAAAAAAGCTGAATTTCCAATAAGAAACTGACTAACTGTCAG
>CALFYH010000249.1 GCA_937952155.1 uncultured Saprospiraceae bacterium | reverse complement strand
GATTTCAAACTGACTTTGATGGAAAAAATTTGGTGAATTTAGAGGGCTTTCGTAAGTTTTTCCTTTGCAATTATTGACTGAGGCAGAGGATGTGACTGTATTTTCTTCTGTGAAATAAGCAGCAGTGTGCCAGCCATCATAAGTATAGAATATAGCTTGTAATGCACCTATCAAACCCAAAAAAGTAAGTGGTATCGCTTGTTCGCTTACCGTATCTGCCAGTTGTGAAGAAGGCATATTTTGGCCAAAAATAAAACATACAAGTACAAAAATGCTTAAGCCAACTGCTTTGATTACAGCCAAGATCTCTTGAGACTTACCCGCAGATTTTGTGCCAAGCCAATGAAAACCAGTCAATATAATAAGCATACCAATGGCAATCATAGGAATGTAATTTTCAAATTGGGGCAGCAATATTGCAGTATATTCACTCATAGTATAAGCGCCAAATCCCAAAGCTGCTACAGTCCCAAGCCAGCTGGTAATACCAGTCACAAAACCGAAATAATTGCCAAAAGCTCTACGTGCATATACGTACCAAGCGCCAGCCTGAGGCATCGAAATAGCCAATTCAATCGCACATAAAACGCCAAGTAAAGCATAAATACCGACAGCAAGCCACAATAATAATATCATCCAAGGATCACCGATCAAGGCTGCGATAGGTCCTGGCTTCCGCAAGATGCCTGTTCCTATAGTACCGCCGACTGTTACCGCAATACCAAATCCTACACCCAAAAGTTTTAATAAATGCTGATTTTGCTTTGACATGTTAATTATTGATGAATTTTTTATCCGCAAGTTTGGTCAGACGTTATCAGCCATTTACCATCAATTTTTTTCCAAATCAACGTAAAAAGTCCTGTTGGTTTATCTTTTTCTCTTAACAGTGTAAATCTTCCTATCATGATGGCTGCTTCTGGACTCAAGATATCTAGTTTTATAATTTCTAAGCTTAATGCTCCCATCGTAGCTTTATCTGGATAGCTCTTCTTATAATTATCCAAAGTTTTTTGCCAACCCATAGTCAAGCCTTTACTACCGATAAAAGTCAAACTGTCAGAACGCCAATATCCTTCCATAAATCCAGGGATATTGCCTGCATTCCAGTTGATTTCTTGTTGCTTGACTACATTATGGATACTTTGGGTGATCTGATCTCGATCAATTGATTTTTGTCCCCACGTATTTGTGTTGATAAAAAGAGCCAGAATTAATATATATTTTGTCATTTAGCGCTTCATTTTTGATGCAAGATAATGTAATTTACAATAAAGTGGTTTGACAATTGTGAATATTTTGATTCATTAAATCAAATATCCAAAGCAAAGAATAGAACGATGCTTAAAAAAATTAGTGCTTATTTTATCCATTTTTCCATTTGAGATATCACAGCTGTTATATCTTTTGGAATTGGTGCTACAATTTCTACCTTTTTTTGGGTGTATGGGTGGATAAAAGACAATTTTTCGGCGTGAAGTGGCTGTCTTGACAATAGTGGTTTTTCATCTTCATTTTTAGCTAAATTGAATTTTTTCTGCTTTATCTCTGACAAATAAAAAGCTTCTCTATTTCCATATAATGCATCGACGATAAGTGGATTACCTATATACTGCATATGCATACGAATTTGGTGCATCCTACCCGTCAAAATCCTGATGTACAGATATGAATAAGTCCTAAAGCTTTTAAGTATTTTATATTCAGTGACCGACGCTTTTCCTCTTTTATGTGTTAACATTTTACCACGTGTCACAGTAGATTCAGCCAATGGTACATCTATCCGTCCACTTTCAGGTGAAGGAATCCCATCGACAATAGCAACATAATATTTTTCGATTTCTCTATTTTCGAATAGTGCGGACAATGCTTTATGTGCTTCTGCATTTTTCGCAAATATATTGACACCACTAGTAAATTTATCGATTCGGTGGACAGGAATAGCGTCTGGATGAATGCGTTGCAATGTCGTAGCCAGATTAGGAAAAGCGGCATTAAACCTGTCAGGAATGGTCAATACGCCAGCAGGTTTATTGACCGCTATCATATACTCATCTTGGTAAAGGACTTCTAAATTGTGTTTCAACATATTACCAGTTAAGATCACTGAATTTTTTCTTTCGTTCTACATAATATTTCCAAACGATAGACGATCTGTAAACGCCAGTAAGGTTTGGTTTATTTATTTTTACCTTTCTTATCCAATGATGCTCTTTATTTCTGCGCTCTATACCAATGGCAAATGGATGTAAAATGACAAATGCGCCCTTATAATGGCAAGTGTCGATTTGGGTTTGTTGTCAAATAGGAATTTAATACCAGCTAGTCCATCGAGAATTAATTTTGCAGGTATAATGAAGAGGAGCTTTGAAAAATTTTCATTTTTAGTCAGTAAGTACAAATTATTCCTGAAATTCAGAAAGTCCTTTTTGGGATTGGAATAATCCAATGTGCCACCACCTAAATGATAGACCTTGGATGATGGTATACATTTGATAATATAACCTGCATTTCTGATTCTCCAACAAAGATCTATTTCTTCCTGGTGTGCAAAAAATCCACCATCAAAACCACCTATATTTTTGAATAAAGCTGTTCTGCAAAGCATGGTAGCGCCACTTGCCCAAAATATTTCCTTTTCATCATTGTATTGATCGAGGTCTTTTTCGACTTGATCGAATATTCTACCTCTACAAAATGGGTAACCCAAGCTATCAATAAATCCACCAGCGGCACCTGCGTATTCAAAACTATCCTTGTTTTCTAGTGACCTGATGACTGGTTGGACAATACCTAAATTTTTGTCATTTTCCATTGCTTCTATCAAAGGATCCAGCCAATTCTCGGTCACCAATACGTCGGAGTTAATGATAACTAGATATTCGCTTTTTACATTTGCCAATCCTTTATTATATCCTTCTGCAAAGCCATAATTTTTAGATAATTCAGCTACTTTTATCTCAGGATACCATTCTTTTACAAAATCTACGGATAGATCTTCTGAATGATTATCGATAACCAATATTTCAAATTGATATTTTTCTGATGAATATTCTAACATGGGAAGATATGCTTCCAATAACTCAACACCATTAAAATTAAGTACGGCTATGGTTACTTTTGGTGTTGGTTTCTCTTCCGATTTCAATACTTCAATGGCTAGTTGGGCATTCTTTTCATCGATTTTAAGCTGTGCTTTGAGCTGATCCAATGTTTCAAAACGAATGTCTGGTCTTAAGAATTTGAGTATATTTATCTTTAATATCTTGTCATAAATATTCTGATTAAAATCAAATATATTGATTTCAATATTAACGGTTTCCTGTTCAGAAATAGTAGGTCTGCGGCCTATATACATCATTCCTTCAAAAATCGTATTTTCCACTTCGGCTTTGACAGCATATACACCTTCTAATGGAATCAATTTTTGTTTTTCGCTTATCTGAAGATTTGCAGTAGGAAATCCTAGTTTCGAACCCAATTTATCACCATGTATTACTTTTCCTGTTAAGACATAAGGATGATTCAAAAATAAGTTGGCTTCATTTATATTGCCAGATTGCAAAGCCTTTCTAATTTTTGTACTAGATATACCGATGTCTTCTATGTCTTGTCTAGGAATCTCTATGACTTTAAATTGGCCTTTACTCTCATATTCTCTAAACAAAGTAATATCACCAGCTCTATTTAGTCCAAATTTATGATCATAACCAATGACAACATATTTGGGCTGAAAAGACGAGATGATAAATTTTTCGACATATTCTCTTGGGGACAATCTTGAAAATTCAAATGAAAAAGGCACAATTACCACGTTTTTAATTCCAAAATCCGAAATTAAGTCCAATTTCTCATCCAAAGTATTCAAAATACTAATATCCGAGTCAGATGCATCTACCACACTTCTAGGGTGAGGATAAAATGTTATTACAATACTTTCACCACCAATTTCATCGGCGAGATCACGGACTCTTCTCAAAATTTTTTGATGTCCTGAGTGTACTCCATCGAATGAACCAATAGTGATAACTGCGTTTTTAAAAGCAGAAAGCTCCTTTATATTTCTGTATATGTTCATGGATTGCGGTCGAAACAGTGCTATTTGGGTGCAAAATTAATCATTTTGTAGTAATATTGAGATTACTTTGCATTTAAGTGAACATTTATCACATAAAATGAATTTAGTGTATGTTTGTTTATATATAAATTATACTGAAGTGATTGATCATAATGCGGTCGTAAATGCTTTGAGAAGAGTCAAGGATCCCAAAAGTGGGCAGGATATTATTTCGGCAAAGATGGTTGAAGATTTTAGAGTAGAAGAGCCAAATATTTATTTCTCAATAGTCTTGAAAACCAATGATAGTGAACTAAAATCGGCCTTGAATTTTGCTTGTATGGAAGAAATTTCAAAGGTTTTTCCACAAGCTCAGGTACATATCCACTTGAAGATTTCGGGAGATTCAGAGGCTGGAGATTCTGTGTTGCCACAAGTAAAAAATATTATAGCAGTTGCATCCGGTAAAGGTGGCGTAGGAAAATCTACTGTTTCAGTAAATCTGGCTGTATCCTTGGCCAACCTAGGTTATAAAGTGGGACTAATAGATGCCGACTTGTATGGACCATCGATTCCTACGATGATGGGGCTAAGTGGGCAGCGTCCTAAAGTGGAATTATTATATGGCAAACACAAGTTGATTCCACTCAAAGCGCATGGTGTTAATGTAATATCTATTGGATTTATAGTCGAACCAGAACAAGCCGTAGTGCTCAGAGGGCCGAGATTGGGTGGATTGCTGCGTCAGTTTATTCAAGATTGTCTTTGGCCAGAACTTGATTTTTTGGTTATTGATTTACCGCCAGGTACGGGAGACATTCAACTCACACTTGTACAAACTGTGCCAGTTACTGGTGCAATAATGGTGACTACGCCGCAGGAAGTGGCAGTAATTGACGCTGTCAAAGCGATGAATATGTTTTTGTTACCAAATGTAAATGTACCGATACTCGGAGTTGTCGAAAATATGAGTTGGTTTACTCCGGAAGAATTGCCCGATAACAAATATTACTTGTTTGGTAAAGGTGGCGGAGAGCAATTGGCAAGACTCGCCGAGTCAACTATTTTGGCGCAAATACCACTTGTGCAAAGTGTGAGAGAAGCGGGAGATATGGGGCTTCCAGCTGCAGCACAACAAGGCCATATTTTATCAGGTATATTTTCAAAAATGGCCCAAAATACAGTCCACCAAATTCAAAAAAGAAATGAATTGAGTGAGCCTACCCGAATTGTTAAGGTTCAATCTTAGATTCAGCACATATTGATAATTGAAAAATTTTTATTAAATATAAATAATGATCTCAGCATTACATTCAGAAATTTTCGACAGAGTGGACAAAGCTTTGGAAGAAATAAGGCCGCACCTCGCAGTAGATGGTGGCAATATTGAATTGGTAGAGGTAACGGATGACCTGATGGTTCGAATAAAATGGGTAGGCAATTGTGAGCACTGCGCTATGTCTGCAATGACAATGAAGGCCGGTGTAGAACAAGCCATCAAATCGAAGATACCTGAAATCAAAGGTATAGAAGCATTAAACGGATATCATGCAGTATGACAAAGGCTGAATTAGTAAATCAAATAAAGGCTAAAAAGAGTTTTCTGTGTGTAGGCTTAGATACCGATATCACTAAGATTCCTCCACATTTATTGCAATACGATGATCCTATTTATGAATTTAATAAAGCGGTCATCGAGGCGACATCAGACCTTTGTGTCGCTTACAAACCTAACATTGCATTCTATGAGAGCTTAGGTCCAAAAGGCTGGACTTCATTGGAAAAAACTATGCAAATTATACCCCAAAATATATTTACAATCGCCGATGCGAAAAGAGGCGATATCGGTAATACCAGTAAAATGTACGCCAAGACATATTTTGAATATTTTGATTTTGATGCTGTTACTGTAGCACCTTATATGGGTTCAGATTCTGTCATGCCATTTCTAGAATTCACATCAAAATGGGTAATTTTATTGGGCTTGACTTCAAATGAAGGTAGTGCCGATTTTCAAAATATTTCTGACAGTACTGGAAAAATGCTGCACGAAAATGTAATCATGAAGGCGCAGACTTGGGGCAATCCTGATAATCTAATGTTTGTCATAGGTGCCACGCATCCAGAAGCTTTTAGGTCAATTAGACAGATTGCTGATGAATATTTCTTTTTAGTGCCGGGTGTCGGAGCACAAGGTGGTGATCTAAGTTCAGTAATAAATCATGGACGTAATGACGAAATTGGTCTTTTGATCAATTCGTCAAGAGAAATCATCTATGCTGGAAATGGCTTAGACTTTCAAGAAAAAATTCGAGCAAAAGCAATTGAAGTAAAGAACAAAATGATAGAATCAGCTGATTTATAATCTCAGATTTCTACTCTTTTATATTTCTTCCAAATGGTTTTGAAACTTTGAGCCATATTTTGTGATGTCTTTTTAGAAAACTTGATGACATCATCACCATCTTCCAACCCAGGCGCAGCACATGCCACACAATCATCACTATTGCCTTCGTAAATACCGATTTCCATCATAAAAGGAAGAAAATCTGCTTCCGCAAGAATTAGGAAGTTTTGCTGGATTTCAGCTTCACTTAGTCCATAAATATTTTTATACAAATCTATGTGTTCATTAATTTCTTTTGAAGCGGGTACGATGTATTTGTATTTGGTTTTTTGTCCCAAATTTACGCTGACTAATTCAGAGAAATCTTTGTTAGCAACATCATAATGTAGGGTAGGACTTATAACCCAAACTTCTTTGGCTTTATCTTCTAACTGTATTAATTGCTTGAGAGTCATATTCTTTTATTTTAATGCAAATGTAATTGAAAATCTAATGAGGTTATTAAAAATTCCACTTTTTTAATGATTCCGTCACTGTTTTTACTATATTAGGATCTGGAACTAATTCAGGTGCATGATGCGGTTTTTTGCGAGCATCTATGATAAGACTTCCATTACAGCCCCAATGTTTATGCGAAACAAAGCTTTGTACACCATAGATATCATGTGACGGGTTTGATCTTGTAAAAGTAGCCCAAAGAAAGTTGTTCAAGTCTTTAGCTAGAAATTCTGGGTCGTCGCCAATTACAATCAAAGGAAAACCATCGAGCGAAATTGTAGATAAATAATTTGTCAAATGCTCGAATTGCTTTTCAGCGTCACTGTATGTAGTGAATTTCCCAATAGACAATCCTAAAATTCCTTTTCTAACCACCACTGATTGTTGTATTAAGTCATTAGGGCCAATGTCAGGTTTCATTTCAGAAAGATTCCTAATCTTATCGCCTCTACAAGCCATCACAACTTTAGATCCACCATTCCAATCGTCACCAGAATAATCCAAAGTGTCTATCGTTGTTTTAGTGTGGAAATGCAAGTCTCTTGTCCAATCAACTCTTTCCAAAAAATGGGTAAAAAAGTGATCAAGATTTGTTGTGCGGAGATTAGGATCATCTCCATAAGCCGCTATGATCAAATATTTTGCTAAAGAAGTTTGCCCCGACCCTAAGATTCTGTTAGCTATCGTTAATATCTCTTCTGGTTTTTTATCTCGAAATGGCATATAACGCTCTTGCCCAATAGCTACCAACAACGGATGAACGCCCGCAGCATCGACAGCATGAATCTCCTTTACACCAGGAAATTCCTTCTCAGTCAAATCTTCTACCAATTTGTGAATAAGATACCCAAAGCTCGAATCTTCTTGTGGTGGCCTACCAACTACTGTAAAGTGCCAAATCGGATCTTTTCGATGGTAAACACGATCTACTTTCATTACCGGAAAATCGTGCTCCAAACTATAATAACCAAGGTGATCACCAAATGGTCCTTCTGGTTTTTTTATACCTTTTAAAATTGTGCCCGTGATTACGAAATCGGCATCTGATGAGATGAAATGTCCCATATCATCAAATTGATATCTGAATCTTTTGCCTGCAAGCATTCCTGCAAAGGTGAGTTCGGATATACCTTCAGGCATTGGCATAATAGCTGAAAAAGCATGAGATGGTAATCCACCTACAAAAAGGGAGCACTTAAATGGTTCGTTGCTTCTGTTATACGCTTCATGATGTACACCAATTCCTCTGTGCAATTGGTAATGAAGGCCTATTTCTTCGTTTTGAATATATTCATTGCCAGATAATTGTATTCTATACATACCGATATTCGATTCCATTGGGTTTTTACTCCCTGGAGGCAAAGTAAATACTTGTGGTAGAGTGATAAATGCACCGCCATCCATTGGCCATGATTTTATCATTGGTAGCTGATCTATGGTAGTTCTAGCATACATTGAAGGGCTACCAATGTATGATCTCATAGGCAAGGCCATCAGTGCAGTAAGTGGTGCTGAGAGAAATTTTAATGGATTTTTTAAGAAAACACTAGGATCTGCTTTTAGTTGAATGACTTTTTTGATTTTCGGTATAGTCTTCCTAAATAAAAAATCTGTTCTATCAATGGTTCCATATAAATTGCACAATGCAGGAAATGGACTACCTTTTACTTTTTCAAAAAGAATTGCAGGCCCTTGTTTATCATAAATCTGTCGGTGAATCTCAGCTATTTCCAGATCAGGATCAACCGAAGTCTTAATACGGATGAGCATGTTATTTTTTTCTAGATCTCGGACGACGTCCCACATATTTTGGTACATATTCAGTCTGTTTCTCCCCAACGATAGGATGTGATATGAATTCCTGCCAAATCTAAAACCCGATCAGCCACGGTATCGACTATTTGGTCTTTTGTCTCAGGTTTGCTATAGAAAGAAGGTGATGCTGGACAAATTATTGCACCTGCTTCGGTTAGTGTAGTCATATTTCGCAAGTGAATGAGATTGTACGGTGCTTCTCTTGGGACAACTATTAGTTTACGCCTTTCCTTAAGTATGACATCTGCGGCTCTTGTTATAAGATTGTCAGATACACCCGACGCTATTCTTCCAATTAAACCCATTGAGCTTGGACAAATGATCATTGTTTCATATTTGGCAGAGCCTGAAGCAAATGGTGCATTAAAATTATTTTGGGTGTAAAAATCAAATGGCCAATCAGCTTTGTTAAATTGACCTATTTCCAATTCCCAATTTACTTTTGCATTTTCGGACATTATTACGGCCGTCAATATATTTTCCGTCAAGGTAGCCAATTTTGTCATCAACCTCATGGCATAAATTGAGCCACTAGATCCACCAATCGCCAACACTATTTTTTTATCTATCAATGACATTTGATTTAAGCTTACATAAAAAAACCGGAATAAACATCAATTGTTCAATCCGGTTTTTTAAACGTGATATATTAGATTATTATCTTACAACTATTTTTTCGAATCTGCTACCTTGATTTGTTTTAATTTCAACAAGATATACACCTGAATTTAATTTGTATAAAGGAATAGGAAGGATTTGATCACCATTCAAAATTCCATAATCTCTTTTTGCTAATGTTTGACCAGAGATATGATATAATGTGACAGATACTTCACTTGGATTCGGAAGAGAAATCTCTAAATTCGTTTCATTTTCAGCTGGATTTGGATAAATACTGACACTGTTCTCACTCAATACAGTATTGTGAGTACCAGTCGTAAAGCCAGTAGCTATTGCCTCAGTATAGGTAGCAGTAGCTGCATTTAGGTATCCAGAGTCACCAAGTAATATCGGAATAATATGCATATTTTCAGTCTTCCAAGTACCACCTAGTTTAAATGTAAAATTGAGGATTACTTTATCTCCAGATTTGTAATTGCCAGAAAAAGAATTGCTTGAAGATGAAGTTAGTCCTGAAACGGCTCTAGCCACATGATCATAAACCATCTGTGCGGCTGGTACTGGATTAGCTAACAATTCAAATCCGCCCATAACTCCATTTCCTCCACCAGCATAAGCATTTGATTGATTATACCCAGATGTGGTACCTTTAACGTCATCTTCAGTCAAAACTAAAGTGGCATAAAAATCACCACTCATGTCCGATAAAAATTCTACAGTAGTAGAAACATCCAATGTTTTAGTTGCTGCATCGTATTTTGCACCAGGTAGGACATTAGCAACTGATGATTTTGTGATTTCTCTGAGGAAAGGCCCTTCACTTGCCGATGGATCCAATAAATCATTTCTGTTTATTTTACAGTTTGGAAACCCAGGAAAATCCATGAAAGCATCATATTCTGTGACTTTCATCGGATCATTTACACCATTGTGTACAGCGATAGGAATAAATGTTTTAGGATAGTATTTGGCATAAAGGTCCATGAAGACAGCACCTCTTGGACACCATTGACACCAAGTGCCTGTACCTTCTTCGACCAAAACTGCTCTATTTTTAGCTGCTGCAGTAGCATTTACCAAAAAACTTGCTGAATTATTACACATTTCTTCATCTGTGCTAAGTCCATTCAACTTAACAATATTTGCTCTTACTACATTCAGGCCATCT
>CALFYH010000248.1 GCA_937952155.1 uncultured Saprospiraceae bacterium | reverse complement strand
GTGGCTATGGTTGCGTGATCAAATACAAGAAAATGGCGATGAAGTCTTAATATTTATGCACCATTCACCGATCCAAGCTCATTCAAAACATATGGAACCAAAGTATATGTTTCGACAAACCGAAAAATTTGAAGCGTTATGCGATATGTATCCTGAAAAGAAATTTCATATCGTTACAGGGCATTACCATATCGAGCGGACAGTAGTCAAAAAAAACATAACAGTCTTCATTACGCCATCCACCTTTGTGCAGATCGATCCCAATTCAGATGAGTTTAAGCCTTATACATCATTAATAGGATATAGGGAGATTTGTATCAATCAGAAAGGAAGTTTTCAGACCGAGGTAATTTATCTCTAAGCACTTTCTATCTTTGGCGTTCGGTTTTTCCAAATCAAGGCTAAACCCAATGCACTAATTAGATGCCAAATACTCCACCACGCTGCTATTAGGGCCATACCACCATTACCGTCGAAAAAATTGAAAACAAGAATAAGGGCTAAACCAGAATTTTGGATGCCTGTTTCTATACTTATAGTTCTAGAGTCATAAGCGGAAAGACCAGCAATATATCTGGGCCATAAGTATCCTATAAGCAATGCCAAACCATTGTGTACCAATACAATAACAAAAACAATGTCTAAATATTTTTTTAGGTTGTCCAAATTTCCTGCAACTGCTGCAACTACAAATCCGATAAATATGATAAAACTTATTTTTTTTACCCAATCTTTGATTTTCATGACGAATAAAGGAAAAAAAGCATTCAAGCCAAAACCAAAAACCAACGGTAAAATAATGAGCTGAAAGATAGTCGTAACCATATCAGCAAAATGAATGTTAAAATCGGAATCTGCGATTTTTTCTACTGGTATAAAATGCTGTAATGTAGAAAAAATAAATGGAGTCGTAAAGACACAGCAAAGTGTAGATATGATTGTTAGAATAACTGATAAGGCAGCATTCCCCTTGCTTAAATGTGTGGCATAATTTGAAACATTACCGCCAGGACATGCTGCAATGAGTGCCATTCCCATCATAAGGCTATATGCTGGATGCAATATATAAATCAATCCTAAAGTCATTAAAGGCAATAAGAGCAATTGAGAAATCAGGCCAACAATGATAGATTTTGGTGATTTTACAACATATTTGAAATCATCAACCTTTAAATCCAAAGCAACACCAAGCATCAGAATACCAAGACAAATATTGAGTAAAAGTACCTGGCTTTGATCGAAATTTATTTGAATTTGGTGCAGATTATCCATACCTACTGATCTATCCAAGTTAAGAGTTGGTCAGCAATCTTCCGATCATTGCTAAGTCTTGGCACCTTGTTTTGTCCACCCAGTTTACCTTGTGTTTTCATATATTCTCTAAAGGCATCTTTGGACATAGGTCTTATAACCAATGGCCTCAGGATATGGCCTTTGATGAGGTCGTCATAATAGATATTTTGATCACACATGGCTTTATCTACTTCAAGCGCAAAAGCAGCAAGGTCTTTCGGTGCCTTATCGAATTCTATAAACCATTCGTGGAATGGCACTGATCCATCTTGTGGATTGACTTGTGGTGCAACTGTAAATTCAATAATACTTACATTATGCTCTTTGGAGACGCTGAGCAATGCTTCTTCCACTTCTTTGCCTATGACATGCTCTCCGAATGCCGAAATATAATGTTTGACTCTACCAGAAACTATTAATTTGTAGGGATTAAGACTTACAAACCTGACACAATCGCCAATGTTGTATCCCCAAAGTCCTGCATTGTTGTTGATAATCAAAGCATAATCTTTATTAAGTTCTACTTCATCTATCATCAATCGTTCAGGTTGTGGATTATTGAGCGATTCTACGGGTACAAATTCAAAAAATATTCCCGAATTGGTATTTAATAACAAACCACTATCATTGACATCATCTTGAAAAGCTATAAATCCTTCAGAAGCAGGAAAGGTCTCAATGCTATCGATTCTACCACCTACAAGTTCTTCCAGCTTAGCTCTATAAGGCTCGAAATTGACTCCGCCATACATGAACAAGCTATAATTAGGAAAGACTTCACGCACAGTTTTTTTGCCAGTACGTGCGAGCAATCGTTCATAATACATCTGCACCCACGGTGGAATGCCGCTGATGAGTCGCATGTCTTCATGTATAGTTTCATCCACGATTTTCTCCAATTTGGTTTCCCAATCTTCTATACAGTTGGTAGAGTAGGAGGGAAGTTGGTTGCGCCTGACCCATGAAGGGACTTCGTGATTTACAATACCTGAGAGCCTGCCAGTAGGAATTCCACCTTTTTCTTCCAGCTCAGGAGAACCAGATAAGAAGATAACTTTTCCTTCAAAGACAGATGCACTTCCTTTTTGATGGAAGTAATTTAACATCGCATTTCGCGCCGAAACGATATGGTTTGGCATACTTTCATGCGTGATTGGAATATATTTGACGCCGCTGGTAGTCCCTGATGTTTTAGCAAAGTATTTGGGTTTTCCTGGCCACAAAATATCTGCTTCACCTTTAGTCACACGGTCTATGTACGTTCGCAGCCCTTCGTAATCTCTAATCGGTACCGCTTTTTTGAAATCGTTGTAATTTTTGATTTGGTCAAAATGATGATCCTTTCCGAATGCAGTATTTTTTGCTTTATTTATCAGCGTTTGTCTAATCCTGTTTTGGTCTTTGATAGCAGTTTTTTTCCAAGAAATAATCTGTCCTGCTATCAGCCCACTGACTTGTTTTATAATAAAGGATTTGAGACTCATGTTGCTATTTTTGTACGTTCAAATG
>CALFYH010000247.1 GCA_937952155.1 uncultured Saprospiraceae bacterium | reverse complement strand
AGTTTTGATCTTCAAATGTATAAGCTACTTGACTACAAGCTCCACTTCCTATTACTGGTGTTCCTGTTTTAGCAGGATCAGTATCAACATTCATACAACCTGAAACTTCCTTTGGAGAAACTGGCCATGAAGTAGGTCCATTATATGGTGTGGTATTTCTAACAGTGATTGTTTGTGTACAAGATGCTGTTCTTCCACCATTATCAGTAACTATCCAAGTTTTGGTTAAAGTTCCAGCGCCACAATTACTGATCGTACCAACTTGAGGTGGATTGTTAATTGTTGCAGAACAGTTATCAGAATATGTAGGCAAACCAAATACTACGGCATCAGTACAGTTTATGGTTTTATCAGCAGGGCAAGTTAATATTACTGGCGGTACTTTGTCCTGTGTGGTTACAGTAACCATACAAGAATTCTTATTACCGTAAGCATCCGTCACTCTAAGCTCTACCATAACATCTTTTCCTACATCTTCACAACAAAACTGTACGAAAGGACCAAACGGATTACTAGCCTCATTTGTAGATCCATTAGAACCACAACCAGCAGTCAATCTTCTAACGGAGAAAGTAACATCAGTACAGTTGTCATGACTTCCATCATCAAATGTTTCAGCAAATACATGTGCCCAGCCATTATTTGATAAAGTCACTATTGTAAATTGATCGCAAACCGGTACCGGTGGCGTTACGTCAAAAACATCTATCTCTGTCGTTGCTTCAGAACTTGTATTGTTACAAGCATCAGTCACGATATATTGAACCCAAGTTCTTCCTAATGGTAAACCAGTGATTACAAAGTTAGGGTATGTACCTGTAACTGTTGTGGTACCATCAGTAGAGATGAAAGGCACACTGTCGCCTGGATCACCACCTAAGTAATCTGCTTTTTTAAACTTAACTGTCCAAGTTGTTGTATTACAATCTGAAATGGTAACAGGTGGCCTTACTGCCCATGAACCAGTGCACGAATAAGGATCAGCAGAAATGATTCCAGCAACCAAAGTACCTGGTGCTAAAGAAGAAGTTAAGTCAGCAGGAGCAGTAACAACTGGTGGCTCATCGTCTACAACTTTGATGATCTGATACTGTGTGGACAATTTACCTGAGCACCAGTCCAAAACGGTCCAAGATCTTAGCACTTTAAAGCTTTTAGTACAAATATCGATTCTTGTATCGCTATATGTTGTATTTATTTTACAAATATTATTTGTTCCTACTATAGGATTATAGAATGTATCTACATAATTATAACTTGTTATAAGACATCCTAAGCCAGTATAATAATCCAATTTATCAGGCGTAAAAATTGTGTTAAGTACACAACCTGCAGGTCCTGTAGCTGTAACACGGAATCCAGTAATGAATCCAGTAATGTTCTGATTGTTAGCAACATACGGAGCTCCCGTTTCAGCAGGATCTGGATATCCATTTCCATTTACATCCCAGTTTGCAGTAGGGAATGGTACATTTGCGACAGTTTTATACCCGTTCCATGCCCATCCACCATCACATTGGAGGTGAGGTCTGTTACCAGCACTACCATCATAATTTTTCGGAAATTTTACATCTGATAACGTGATTTTTTCGTACCAGATTTTTCTTTCGCAAATAGCGGAAACGTTACCACTGGCATCTTTTGCCTGATAACGGATCACTCTCATTGCTCTAAATCTTTCGTCACATTCCATGTCTGTGGTTACATCAGAAAGCAAGGTGACTGCAGTATATGGCAATTGTATAAGACCTCTTCCGTTACAATTGTCAAATGCTGCTGGTGCTGCAAATGTGCGTGGGTCATAACAAGCCACGGTGATAGGATCAGGACAAACAATGGTTGGGGCCAATTTGTCCTCGATTTTGATTGTACCCCAACATGAGTTACCTCCGACATTACTAAGCCAAATCTTGACTTGAAGTGTTTGTCCTACGTTGGATACAGTGACCCAATTGTTACCGGTGTAAGCCAGTCCTGTATTTGGGTTGATACCTGTCGGTGCAGCCAGTGGCTGACCATTGGTGTTTAGAACCTGAACTATGTAGGTACAACCAGGTGATACACCTTGTCCTTCCAACATCATGTCAGGAGTGATTTCGACTACACAGTCTTCATCCATGGATACTTGGACCAGGTTGTTACATGCCAAAGGACATTGTGCCTGAAGCCCGGAGTACCATATCGTCAGCAAGGCTGACAGCATACCCATTTTGATAAACCTATCAAAACCTATGCGTTTTGTAAGTGTAAATTTCTCCGATTTCATGAGATAATTTGATTTAATTATAAACTAAAAATGATTCCAAATCAATTTCAGACTTACGAAAAGGGAAATACTATTGCAAAAAGTGGCAAGGGGAATGCCAAAAAAAAATGGATTATTTATTTTTAATACAAAAACTATACCAATTGATGATCTAGTGAAAATTTGATGAGTTTGACGGTATTATTTATGCCAAACTTTTTCATTATTCGCTTACGATGTGCTGACACCGTCTGATCACTTATAAATAGCTCTTCTGCTATTGTCTTATTATTTTTATACTGAACGATCATCGTTAAAATTTCTTTTTCTCTTTTCGTCAGTTTTTGCTTGAGAAGGTATCTGTCTTCAAAGATTTTTCTTTTTTCCCTTTGAGAAGATTTTTTCTGCTTGTCATATTCTGGTGCCAATCTTAGACCTTCCGCCAGATATGTTCTACCTTCCATTACAAATTCTATACATTGTAATAATTCCAGCGAGTGATTGGATTTTAATACATACCCATCTGCTCCCTGTATAAATGCTTCTCTTACAATGTTTGCTTCGCCATAATTGCTTAATATAATTATTTTGATTTCTGGCCACATTACTTTTAGTTCAGAAATGTATGTGGCCCCATGTTGGTCTGTCAATGCTAATTCCATGATTAACAGATCTATGGGAAACTCTGTCATTTTATTAAGTTCATCAAGACTGTGTGCTACGCCTACTATCTTTATAGGTGGAAATTGCATTTCAGTCAGTATGGCCTGGATTCCTTCTGTAAACATTTTCTGATGATCAGCAATTACAGCTCTTGTCGCCATTATTGTAAAATTATGTGGTTAAAAAAAATAAAATTCGTGTTTGTCTAATAATCCACTGGTATGTAGGCAATTTGCATGCCAATTAATTTTATTATTTTCTTTCAGTACGAAGTTAGTTTGTAAGCTTTACACATTTAAATTATAAGAATATTGAAATTAATTACATATATATGACGAATTTATTTAATGTGTTTGTAAATTTTTAAAATATTTTTTACAATCACAAAATCAAGTTACTATTTTTATTAATTTTGAATGATAACATGATTGTCTTCAGCAAGTTTATTAGCTAGTAAGATAATGAATACTTACACATTAAAAGATCAAGAAAATAACTGAAATAATAAATTTGGAAACCTAAAATGCAGTCCTATTGAAATAGCGATTTTCAGCTTTAAGATATAGCAGGAATCTTGCGATAGTCAGGATCTGATTTAAGTGTTTTGTATTTTTCCAATAGCTTTTTGGCATTTACACCATGGTCATAATAATCTTCCACAAAAGATTTTGCAGCTGCGCCGATTTTCTTTCTATCCTTCTGGCCCGAAAGAACTGAAGCTATCTGAGCGATAAAGGCATCAGGTGAATCAGCTACTAATAAATGCTCACCATTTTCAGCATGTATTCCTTCCTTGCCCATTTCTGTAGTAATCACAACCATGCTGAGTGCCATACCTTCTAGGATTTTAACACGCATGCCACTACCTGAAAATAATGGAACAACCATCATAGTATAATTTTCCATAAACCGGATGGCGTCAGGGACTTCTCCGTGTACAACAATATTCTTAATATTTAGTGCTTTGAGCGAATCGGGTGTATTACGACCTGCTATGTGAAATTTTAAATTTGGAAATCGTTCAGAAAGTGCAGGCCAAACCTTATCTATAAACCAAGTCAGTCCTTCCATATTGGGAATCCAATCCAAAGCACCTATAAAACATATATCTTGAGAAACATCATGCTTGTAGGTAGGATTATAATTTTTAAGGTCTAGACCTATAGGTGATGATATAGCACCGTTTTTATATCCAAGTGATTTAAACTTTCGAAGATCTCTTTCTGATACAGCTACTAGATAGTCGTATTTATTTAGATGTGCGAGTTCGTATCGTTTAAGTTTATTAGTTAGATACTTAAGATACAACCGCTTTGGTAAAAATTTTGTATTTTCTGTGATTCGCTCCCAAATCTCGAATTCAACATTGTGCGCTCTCATTGTGATTAGGGCATTGGAATGTTGTTTGATAACTTCTATATATGGTGCCAGATATAGTGTTTCCAACTGTACTACATCATATTGATTTTGCTGCAAAAGCGAGATCAATTTATCTTTAAAATCTGGACAGACAAACCGACTCACGTGGTACGAATCTTTTGAAAACAAATTCTTGAAAGCGTCAAAGTACTTTATACTATTATCCAAAGGTGTGACATGAATTTCCTTATAGTGATTAAAATCAGCTGGAAGCTCGTCGATATTTACAAAATGCTTTGAGGTATTCATACTCAATAGAGATATCTCACAACCTAAATTGTGAAGGGCATTGCTTAGATATGTTACAGCAATAGATTCACCATCTTTAAGCGGAAAAGGAAACTTCTTGCACAACTGAAGGATCTTCATATCTCTTTGAATATCGGTTTCAACTATAAGGGTTGCAAAGGTAACAAAAAAATCATTAATTCTAATTATGATCTATGCTTTTTACAAATGATATTTCGTATTTGCTCACCATATTAATAATAAATACATATCCTTTTTACAACTTCATGAATTGAATTTTTATTGTAAGTTTAGATCGGAAGAGCGTCGTGTAGGGAAA
>CALFYH010000246.1 GCA_937952155.1 uncultured Saprospiraceae bacterium | reverse complement strand
GCCTAAGCAAATTTACGCCATTGAAAAATAGTCCAGTTTATAGGGAGGCAGTGCATAAGAGAATTAAGTATCTATTGATTTACAAAATACTATTTGTAAAGCTTTTATAATAAAAAGTCGTAAAATTTATCTATTTTTACATAGGAATGTGGTCGAATGCAATTTATAATCTTCTAATTTAAAATGATGACACTTACTCCAAATAATTCAACAATTATCAAAATAGTTATGTGCTTCTTTCTCTTAGCACCTAATGCAATTGCCCAAGTTAATTTTAGAGACTATGTAAGAGATTCAATACTAACCAAAGTTGATAGTAATTATACCTACGTAAAGCAATTTTATATTGATTTAGACTCCAACTCACGGTTTGAGCCAAAGGAAATGGAAAAGCTTTTAATAGCATCACTTCAAAATAATGACACTACATTTTTTCTACATTGTCTGCCTGACTTAAAATATAAAAATGGATTCACTATTTCAGTTGAATCAACGCTTGAATTGTATAATATAGTACACCGAAAAAACTTGATTGATAAAGTAAATGTGTTACTTAAAGATGCTCAATCCCAATATTTCAAAAACAATACTCAAGCATATTCACTGCATAATATAATGAACAAAGTCTTTGACCTTGATCAAATATATCGAGATTATTATGGACGATTCCGATTTAATGAATGGAACAATGACCTTTTTAATAAATCACTAGATAGCATGCTATACCGAGTTGATTTTATCAATTTTTTAATAATTGAGCAATTTTGCACTTTACATAATGGCTTTATAAATAATTTTGATTTTGGCAATGGCAGTTATGAAAAAGTGCAACTTATTTTTGCCCATGTATTAAGGCATAAAAACTCAGATTACATTAAAGTGTTTGAACTTCTAAATAATTATGCTGTCAAAGCTTATCGTGAGAATAAGATAAGTAGTGAAATCTTTAGATTATTTGATGCCTTGATTTATAAAGAATATGGCTTTCAATATTTTGGTTTCGTTGAAAATGCAGAAGTAAATAAAAACCTTATAGTTAATATCAAAGGTCCATATTATAAATGAAATTTATTTTAAGCAAAAGAATTTAAAGCAATTTCTCCTACACCAAAATCTTATTTTGTACTTGTACTGGTTTCAACTCATGTCTAATATCCAACATTTCCAATAAATCGATTTCGATATTGCGGCTGATAGACGTGATAGGTACATCATTTGCACTTCCTTCGAAGGGATTTTCACTGGTTTCTCCGATACGCTCCATCGTGGTAAATATCCAACCAGATAAGGCCGAAAAAGGAATGGTCATCCATATAAAAGCATCACCCATTTTGGCAAACTCTTGGATCAATCCAAATGGAATTAAGGCTACAAATATCTTAATAAACCAAAGATTCAAACTGGCATATTGACGAGGATAAGGAAAGTTTTTAATCCTTTCGCTAGCTCCTTGTTGATTATAAAACTCAACCAATAATTTTTCTAATTCCATGTGTCTGAAATCTTCAATATATCCTTGCTCCAACAATTCTCGCAAGTGCGCAGATTGCAACATTAAAATTTGAACGGCTTTGTTGGTTTTTGACATGACAAAATTGTATTCATCGCTGCTCAAATAAGGTTTTATGGCATCACTCATCGCATTTTCTTGCTCTTCCACCCTAAACCACTGGTTTCTATATTCGCGGTTGTGGGCTAGATTTATGGCTTCCCATTGTTTGGGTTCTCTAAGCTGATAACGTAACGCCGTTAGCCACGCAAAATGACGATTATACAGCGTCAAATGGATACTACGCAAATCATCTTCAGAAATTTGATTTTTTGCATGATGATTGGTGACATAGTCTTTGACCATAATTCCCCAGCTGCGACTAAAATTGGTAATAGCTCCCCAAATCCGGCGTGCTTCCCATAACCTATCGTACGAAGCATTGTTTTTGAATCCGATAACAAAGGCTACGGCTGTACCAAGCAATGCGATGGGCAACCAAGGCAGTGTAAGCCATTTCCAATGAAACGCCTGATACAATGCAGTCGGAATCGCAGCTATAAACAAAAGTAAAAAAATATCTCTACGTGTCCATAGGATCACTTCTTTAAACGTATAATTTTTGCCTGTATGCATAAGTTTATAAGATTGAGTTCCAGATTAATTGCGAATAAAAACACTACTTTTTACCAAAAGTTTTGGGAAGCTACTCTGTATAAATTTTATGCACAAAATCAATCTTACTATCAATTCAGATATATTAAATAACAATGAAGAATTTTTTGTACAAATTTAAATATATTTGGGAGCGTTTTCATATCTATTTGCATCTATTATTATGAACATCAGGTTTTATATTATAAAAATTTAAATATTGATTCATGAAAACAAAATTGTTTTATCTCGTAATGGTGACGCTCTTTACACTTTTGTCTTGCCACAAAGACGATGAAACATTTTCTGAAACAGACATTACAAAATTTTCTGCTGAAGTGGTGCAAGAGATTCAATCCACAATTATTGGATATGTATATGATGAAAACAACAAACCAGTAACTGATGCCACGGTTATGATTTACAGTACTCAAACCAAAACCAACGAAAATGGACTCTTTGTACTTGAAAATGCGAAAATGGACAAACAGGGCACCTACATCAAAATCTTTAAGGCAGGCTTTATTCTTGGTTCTGACTTCGTTTACCCACAAAAAAATGCCACTACATATTCGTACACTAAATTATTGAGTCTTTCAAGCTCTGATTCATTTTTGGCCGTGGATGGCGGTGTAATAAATGCAGAAGATGGAGGAAAGATTACCTTTGCTGCACAATGTATTTTGGATAACAATGGCAATGCTTACAATGGAAAAGTTTTCGTGACTGCGAAGTATTTAAGTCCAAATGCAAAGGATTTATCAGATAAAATGCCTGGAGGCTTGATGGCTGATGCTGCTAATGGTAATACCGTAATACTTGGCACCTTAGGAATGATGGCTATAGAACTAAGAGATGAAACTGGAAATGAACTCCAACTTGACAAACAAAAGCCAGCAGAAATCCAATTCCCAATCAATACAACCTTTTCACCAGAAACCATCCAGTTATGGTCATTTGATGAAGATAAAGGAAGATGGAAAGAAGAAGGTATAGCCACAAAATCCAATAATGTATACATAGCAAAAGTAAATCATTTTAGTTTTTGGAATTGTGATGCGCCGTTCCCCTTGATTGAAGTATGTGGCAGAGTCGTTGATAATCAAGGAAATCCACTATCTAATGTTAGGGTTTCAGTAGATGCTATGGGCCTTGGCATATCTTATGGTTATACCAATTCTGATGGTGTCTTTTGCGGTAAAATGCCTAAAAATGTTGCATTAAAAATATCTTTCAAAAAATTCTCGAATTGTGACCAAGGTAGTAATATGATCACTGTCGGTCCATTTAATACCAATACAACACTGGCTGACTTTGTCTTTACTGCCACAACAGCAAATGTCCTGGAAGGAACTATAGTTTGTAATGGAGTTCCAATTCCTTATGGAATAATAATGGTAAATATTAATGATAAAAAGACAATATTTACAGCTGACGAAAGTGGTAAATATCGTATAGACTTTTCTTTTCTGACCTGTGAAGATCCCTTTGAAGCCCAAATTTTTGGTTTTGATAATAATAATTCTAAAACATCACCTATTTATGTTGTAAAATCAGATAATATTCAAACGCTTAGCATTGATGTTTGTAAAGTCAATTGTAATTTTACGTCTATGATAAAATTTGACTGTGACAAAAGAATAGATGCAATTATCACGGGTGGTAGTGGAAACTTTAATTACAAATGGAGTACTGGTAGTACAGAATCATTTATCATAGCTCCAGATCCCATCAATCCAACTACATATTGTGTTACAGTCACTGACAATATTGACTCTTGTGTATCTGTAGCATGTGGACTTTTACAATTGCCATATGGATATATAAATACTGATTGCAGTACAAATGAAATTACTTTTCAAAGTACAAATAACGAAGTCCTTACTTATAGCTGGTCCAATGGTTCTACCACAAAAAGCATAACTACAATCATACCTGGTATTTACACTGTAACAGTGACAAGCACCAATTCAGGTTGTTCAAAAGTTTATACAACAGATTTTACACAACCACCATTATTAGATAATAATGTTTCGTTCTGCAATAAAAATTTGTTTAATTTTTATAGTTCATATTTCACTTTTGGATATGCAACAAACAATGCAGGTAAGATTATACCCTTGGATTTCCCAATAGAAATAAACCTTCTGGATATTGGATTTGATTTTAATATTTTTATTTCAGATAATAATGAATGTAATAATTCAACAGTAGTGTCTATTCCACGTCTGGTCAATGGACTCAACGCAATTGCACAAAACACTACCTGCCCAACATGTAATGATGGTAAAATCAACATTACAACCAATCCTAATGCCTTGTGCACCAATTGTACTTTTGGAAGTGTAAAAGTATTCAATATTGGCGATCTCAATACCGATCTCACTGCTCAAAATGATGCAGGCACTTTGGCAAAAGGAACATATTATGTAGTGGTGACAGATCAAAATAATGGCTGTTTTATAGCATTCCAAGAAGTGGTGATAAATTAAAAATAATCTATGTCCATAGAAGATATAGTACAAGGATGTAAAGAGGGGAACCGCAAATGTCAGGAAGCTCTGGTGCGAAAGTATGCGCCGGGGCTACTGGCGATTTGTAATAGATACATGGCCGATGTGCATCAAGCGCAAGATGTTCTTCAAGATACCTTCCTTATTATTTTTAAAAATTTGCACTCACTGCAAGAACCCAAAGCTTTTATTGGTTGGTCCAAGAAAATCGCCATTCGAGCATCTTTAGAATTGCTCCGTAAACAACAGAAATTTATATTCGTAGATATGGAGATAGTCGATGATATGCCTACTGCGAATATTCCTGACGTCTACGGCACAATGGCAAGTGCAGAACTATTGCAGTTGCTTCAAAAACTACCAAAAACGCTATATCTGGTTTTCAATTTATATGTTATCGAGGGATATAATCATATGGAAATTGCTGAGATCTTGCAGATTACTGAAAGTACTTCTAGAGCTTCATTATTCAAGGCAAGACAGCGATTGATTTCATATGTACAAACCAATGATAAAAACGCAATTTACTTCACTGAAAACATAAAACAATATGGAATATAAAGATTTTGAATTCCACATGGCTTCATCGCTCCAGAAGGATGAATTATCACTTTCCGAAAAGCAATTGGAAGCGCTATTTCCACATAAAAAAAACAATAAAAACAAATTGTGGATCTTTTTGGCTTTTGGCCTTGCCGCATTCTTCATTTTTGGTGCAATTTTGATGACCACTAAAGGAAAGCATGTTAAAACCATTGCTCAAACGCCAACATCTACGCATCAACTCAGCTCAAATCAATTTAATGATCCAGATTTCAATAACAATAACGATATCCTAAAGATAAGTCAAAACACTGCATCAACTATTCCAGCCAATCCATTGACAAATAATCAAAAAAAGGCTTTAATTTCAAACAACAACAACAACAACAACAACAACAACAACAACAATTTACTTTCACAAGCTGAAGCTATTCAAACTTCTTCAACTTCTTTTCAAGGGGAATCTGAAGTTATTACTGCACCAGACATGTCTATTGAATCAAATACAAACATAACAGAAAATAGGAATCTATTACTAGATCAGACAAGCATGTTGGCTGTCTTGGACCCTTATCCTATTCTCTCCAAGCAAAATCATGGTATCAAAACAAAAAAAATAAAATGTGCTGACTTTTTCGTTGGTCGCAGACTGACCTTTTCTATTATACCTGAAATAGGAATATTTTATCCTTTCAAGAAATTAGGACAAAACACAGGAGAACCAACACAATTACTGCCTTTAAGGAAAGACAATGAGCGTGCATTAGAAGGGATATTTGGCGCCATATATGGACGAATGACCTTTCACAAATCTGGTTTTTATGTACAAACAGGAGTTGCTTATGCCAGACAATCTGAAAAAATGTCCTTATCCTATGATTACATCCAAAGAGACACTTCAAGGGTTATAATATCTACCACCATCTCATCAAACGGAGATACGATTACAAATATTTACGGAGATATAATTGAAGAGACCCATTTCAAGGGCCAAAAGAATGTCCATCATAACTTTAGTCTCGTAGATATACCATTGATCGTAGGCTACGAGAGACCGTACGGCAATTGGATCATAGGCGCAGATGTGGGTATAAATCTTAATTTAAGTCTAAGTACTGACGGACGTATACTGAGCACACCGACTGCTTTTCAGGCTATCAATTCACAGCCTTATACATTCAATAAATCCATAGGCGTTTATTTAAGAGGAAGCTTACATATTGGCAAAGAAATAAGCGAAAATGTAAGATTATACCTAGCTCTTCGTGGCAGTTATATACCTAATTCATATTCAACCGATAACAACCCAATTTTTCAACGATATAGTTTTGGTGGTGGATATCTGGGTATGATTTACAAGTTGTAATCAATTTGAAGTAGTTGCTAATGATAAGCTTATAAATTATAGAATTCAGAATTTTAGGTAGCGGGTACATCATTGATCCCACAATGGTAATATTTTTAAGAATCCTGCTAAAGCTGGACAGGTTTTACAATTCATCATCTACACATTATTATAATAGTAAAAAAATGTAAAGAATTTAGATTCTTTTGTATATTTCCTTGCATTACAGGGCGACATTCGATGCAAAGATATCTATTTTAATGTGTCTCCGCATTTGGAAATAAAAGACCTGTCCTGCAATAGCAGGATTCCTAATGTATTTCATCGCAGTTAGATACTGCAACGATCGGGCATGTTAACTCTAATACACAAAAGCCCCACCAAAGTGAGGCTTATGTAAATTATAAATTATATTGTTCATCATTTTAACTCATAACGAGTAAACTCTATTATAGAATAATCTTTAACATTTGTAAAGATATTGAACTTATCAACTAAATACAATTTATTTTCATATACAACAAAAGGAATTGGTGTGCCTTGATCAATTCTATAAGACAATTTTTTCGTTTGATTTAATAATTTATAATAATCTACCCAAGGGCCATACCATGTATCAATCGTTTCCAAACTAAAATTACAATCTTTATCTATACAGGCAAAATTTATAAGAGAAGGATTCTCTTCCCCAAACTCAGAAGAATGTTGGTAAAAATTCTGAACTCTTTCTGGTAAATCTATAAACTTAATTCTTTCCTTAGCAAGTTCCGAAATTTTGTAGTCATAATTATTACAACTACTAATAACCAAAATTAGCACAATAAAGATCAAATTGTTCATTTATTTTCAGTTTTATTTATCCAATCAGATACTCTATTATGCGAATTATGAAAATCACCTATACTAACTCTTGGCAACATCCCAATTGGTGTAGGCAAAGTTTTCAAAGCACCTTGCGGGTTATTTACTTGAATATTCCTAGCATTTTCAAAAACCCTACCTGCTGAACCGTATTCTCCCCAACCTTTCCCGCTTGGATGTGGATCACCTTGTCTTGGACTTACTGTCACTGCATTTCCACCGTTGGCTTGAACTGGATCTTTAGGATCATAAACATTCACATGATTTACCCTTTCTGCTGCCTTTTCAGATAATTGATAATCTTCTCTAACTGGAGTATTTATAGTTAATAAATTTAACTGCACATTATCAAACTCCTTCATTTCTACAATCATATTTAATGCTTCAATTGAAACATTCCCACCATGGCTATGCCCAACTAATGTAATTTCACCATTAAATGATTTACTTTTCATTTCTGTTCTTACAAAATCTATCAACCCAAATGCTGCTTCTGTTCTTGATGCAGCATAATTTCCGCCCGACCACGGAAATGAACTTCCAAGATGATTGTCATTGAATAAATTACTTGATGCTTTTTTAATACCATTCAAATCTTCCCATGTATCTCTATCAGACCAAGTGCCATGGACAGGAATGATAGTCCTTCCATCTGGATCAATATAAATAAGTGGATTATTTGCTACAAAATTATATGGTGATAGACTCGGATACTTCTCGGTCAGTGGATCTGCACTCAACCAATTCCCCACTACAGGATCATAAAACCTCGCCCCATAATAATACAGTCCCGAGAGCGCATCCAGCTCTTTACCATTGAACTTATACCTATTACCAAAACCGCCAGCTTTCTGCTCGGCCATCGACTCTCCGAATGGTTATCTCTTCACTACTTTTAGCAATGATGTAAAAGTATAGATTTATTTTGAATCTATGATAATAAAATAAAAGCCTTATTACACACGTAGATGCCGCATTTAGTCTTTCGCGCTTGCATTCACGTCATTGTAGTGACGACGTTCCTAATCTTATTTGTTATTTGTTGCCAATTTTGTCATTGAAGTTGAAAAATATTTTCTCCAATAATCATAGCCACATGAGCAAATATATGTCCGATGAAAGCTGCTTCAAGTCCTTTTTTCCAATATAACCAACCAAAAAACAGTCCCGCGATTGAATTTCCAATTAGCACATATGTGAGTAAAGTTATTGAAGGATTTGGGACCGTATTAAAAACTACTGGAAAATGTCCTAACCCAAATAAAATGCTTGCCAAAATGATTCCAATCCAGTAAGTTGAGTTTACTAAATTATTTGTTACTTTAGATACTATCCACACAACTAATGTCATAAAACCAAATCGCACTAATAATTCTTCTGTAAAACCTCCATAAATAAATCTTGCAATGACTGTTATCTTAATTTTGTTTCCAAGGTCAATAAACTCTTGAGGAAGCGATGATTTAAAAATAATACTTATTAAAGTAATCAAAATCCCAGATATCAAGCCAAGGATAATACCATATTTAATTTGTTCAATAAATTTTATTTTTGGTTGCTCAATTTTTAATATTGATGAAATTGTCGGAACTGAAAAACCAACTTTATCATAAAGTAGTGTTCCAATTATTACTGCAATCAACAGTAAAATTGCTGGATTGATTAGCACTAAATATTTTAGCGTTTGTGGTGATATTTTCTCTACTACCTCATTTGGTAAATTATCTAGAGGTATCGTCACGGTTAGCATTGTAAATACACCAAGCAAACCCAAGACAAATAGTGTCAGTCCTAATTTTAATTTTTTATTCATTTTACGATTTGTTAATGGTGGTTATGTCTTTCTTTTGGTTGCAGATAAAACATGAATCTACAACACAATAATACAAAAGTTCTGTATTCAAACCAAATGTTTTAATCTAAATATTAAAAGCAGCACAAAAAGTCAAAATAATATTGGGTATTTGTACTCCATTTGGCCATTTAAGCATAAAAGTATCATTTTACTATATTAAATTTTATTGCTATTTTAGAACGAGACAATTACCTACCTACTCCATACCAACTCCGTAGCTACTCCCTATCAACTCCCACCATACTCCCACCACGTTCCCACTGTATTCCCACTGAGTTCCCAGTGAGTTCCCACGAGATCCCACCGAGTTCCCACGAGCTCCCACTGGAGTATTGGTTTTTTAATTAAAATGTCAACCTAAATGTGTAATCATCAAAAATTCATCATCCATCATCAACAATCAAACATCTATCATCCAAAATTAAAAATCAATAATCCAAAATCACCCGCCAATACTTTTTCACTTACATTCATACATTTACGATCAAAATATTTAATTTTGCATTTCAGAAATTTACAGGGTAAATAAAAAATATAATTTCACATGCATTATCATCCGGAAAATATTGAGTCTAAGTGGAGAAAGAATTGGGTCGATACTCAGTTATACAAAGTCGATAATTCTTCTGACAAACAGAAATTTTATGTGCTAGACATGTTTCCTTATCCATCAGGAGCAGGGCTGCATGTGGGACATCCACTAGGATATATTGCATCTGACATATTTTCCAGATACAAGCGACTCAAAGGATTTAACGTCCTACATCCTATGGGTTATGATGCATTCGGATTGCCAGCAGAGCAATATGCCATCCAGACTGGTGTCCATCCTGCAGTATCAACAGATGAAAACATCAAAAGATATCGCGAGCAATTAGACAATATAGGATTCTGTTATGATTGGTCCAGAGAAGTCAAGACATCAGCCCCATCTTATTACAAGTGGACGCAATGGATTTTCTTGCAGTTGTACAGTCATTACTACGATTTGACAAGTGATAAGGCTATGCCGATCGACCATTTGATAGCTGTTTTCGCACAAGATGGCAACAAAACCATCAAAGCTGCCAATAGCCAAGAATCGACCTTTACGGCATCAGATTGGCAAGGCATGAGTGCCAAACAAAAAGACGATGTCCTCATGAATTACCGCTTGGCTTATCGCAAAACTGGATATGTCAATTGGTGTGAAGCGTTGGGCACAGTATTGGCAAATGACGAAGTCAAAGATGGATTTTCTGAGCGTGGTGGACATCCTGTAGAGAAAAAAGCTATGATGCAATGGTCGCTGCGTATCACGGCGTATGCAGAGCGATTGCTCAATGATCTTGATACCTTAGAGTGGTCAGATGCCTTGAAAGCCATGCAACGCAACTGGATAGGCAGATCCGAAGGCGCACAGATGTTTTTCGACATCGTAGGACATGACCAAAAATTGGAAATATTCACCACCAGACCTGATACGATATTTGGTGCGACCTATATGGTGCTTGCGCCTGAACACGACATAGTGCCCCAAATTACGACAAATGACCAAAAAGAAGCTGTAGCCAATTATATCGATTATGTAGGCAGCAGATCTGAAGTAGATCGTATGGCCGAAGTCAAAGAAGTGACTGGTGTTTTTACTGGTGCGTACGCGATCAATCCATTCAATGGTAAGAAAATTCCAATTTGGTTGGGCGAATACGTGCTCAAAGACTATGGTACCGGAGCCATCATGGCTGTACCGAGCGATGACGAACGAGATCAGGTTTTTGCCAAAAAATTTGGTTTGGAAATCATCGATGTAGTCGATAAATCTGATTATCCTGGTGCTACATTACATGACAAATTGGGCAAGATGGTCAATTCTGATTTTCTCAATGGCATTGAAGTCAAAGACGCCATCAAAGCCATGCTGACCAAAATTGAAACTCAAGGCATCGGAAGCCGTAAAGTCAATTATAAACTGCGTGATGCCAATTATTCACGTCAGCGTTATTGGGGCGAACCATTTCCGATAGCTTATGATAGTGAAGGTGTGGCGCATGCGTTGGATGTGGACAAATTGCCACTCGAATTGCCTGAACTCGAAAATTTCCAACCCGCATCTGGCGGTAAGTCGCCAGTAGCGAGAGCAGAAGATTGGGTCAATCAATTCCCTGGTTTAGCACTAGAAACAGATACGATGCCAGGTTTTGCTGGATCATCATGGTACTTTCTACGGTATATGGATGCGGTCAATGATCAGGCTTTTGCTTCCAAAGAAGCCATCAATTATTGGCAAGATGTGGATTTGTATGTCGGTGGTACAGAGCATGCAGTAGGCCATTTGATGTATAGCCGATGCTGGCATAAGTTTTTGTATGATTTGGGTTATGTGCCTACGATCGAGCCTTTCAAGAAGCTCATTAATCAAGGTATGATTACGGCTTATGGGTATTATGTTGATTTTATTTATTTAGAAAAAAATTCTCCTTCATTAAATGAAAAAGCTACAATATATGGTAACCAAATTGATATTATCAAACACAATGTAACATCCTGTATAAAACACGGCTTTCCATTGCCATTAGAACTTACTGGAAAAATTGGAATTAATCAATACAGACTCCCTTATGTTAATGAATATTTGGATGGAAATAATAAGTTAACAAAAGATGCATTTTTAAAATATTATGATGAAATTGGTGTAAATTATAATATCAATAACCATCTTGATAATTATATTTGGGTAAAGGATGAAAATGGCGAAGAATATTTCACCGTCAATATCGTTCAGGAAAAGATGTCAAAATCTAAGTACAACGTCCAAAACCCAGATGAAGTCGTAGCGAAATACGGTGCTGATTGTTTTCGAATGTATGAGATGTTCCTGGGCCCTATCGAGCAGTCCAAGCCTTGGGATACCAAAGGCATCGACGGTGTCAATCGTTTCTTACGCAAGTATTGGAGCTTGTTCTTCAGTGAAAATGGCTGGAATGTTTCACAAGTTCAGCCTACAGCCGAAGAATACAAAATCTTGCATACGACCATCAAAAAAGTCACTGAAGACATAGAGCGTTTTTCATTCAATACTTGCGTGAGTGCTTTTATGATGTGTGTCAATGAGCTGAAAAGATTGGAATGCAATAAAAAAGAAATACTTTCTGCATTAAATGTACTTTTGGCACCATTTGCACCGTTTATCACTGAAGAGTTAAATATGATGTTGGGCAATGATACTTCTGTGCACAAGGCATCCTACCCTATTTTCGAGCCTTCATATTTGGTACAAGATACGGTAGATTACCCAGTCTGTGTCAATGGCAAAAAACGAGATATCGTGGCCTTATCATCAAAGCTTACGCCAAAGGAAATCCAAGATATTGCACTAACCTTAGATAATGTCAAAAAGTATGTGGACGGCAAAGATCTACAACGTGTAATTGTTGTACCCGGTAAGATGATCAATTTGGTGGTGAAAGAGTAAGTATCTTGTAACTTACCATATTACACCACTGCTACCCTACGACTTTTTCGATTATCGTCGTTTTAGTGTCCGTGTAAGGCGGATACCATATATGTAAATCAAGTAAACTTGCGGAGTTCAAAATAGGTTTTGAATTGGAGAATGTGAGAAAACTGTGATGTCCGTGATATTTGCCCATACCGCTAGTCATGACACCACCAAAAGGCATGTGGCTATTGCCGTAATGTGCCAATGCATTATTGATACATCCACCTCCAAATTCTACATTTTCGATGATGTAGTTGATGAATTTCTTGTCTTCTGAAAACATATAACACGCCAAAGGATATCTGTTTTTTCTGACGATTTGAAGCACTTCTTCCTTGGTTTTCCAAACGATCACAGGCATGATAGGACCAAAAATTTCTTCTTTCATGATTTGGCTATCCATATCGCTAACTCGTATCACGGTTGGCTCAAAATACGCATTGTTAATATCATATTTGCCGCCATACACGATCTCTCCACTAGTAAGAAAATCAACAAGACGTCTTGTCCTTTCAGAATTAACAATCCGACAGTAATCCTTGGATAATGATGCATCTTCACCATAAGTAGCTTTTATGGCGGATACCATTTCTGTCAAAAACTTATCGGCCACAGATTCGTGAACAAGGATATAGTCTGTGCTTAGACATGTTTGTCCAGCATTAAAAAACTTGGCCCAAAGAATACGTTGGATGGCAGTCTTAAGTCTTACCGTTGAGTCTATAATTGCAGGGCATTTTCCACCAAGCTCAAGCGTCAAAGGTGTCAATGTTCTAGCTGCTTGTGCCATGATCAACTTCCCTGTATTGGCAGAACCTGTAAAAAAAATATGGTTAAAAGTAAAATTGTTCAAAAGCAGCTCACCAATAACTTTTCCTTCACCCAAGGCAACACTAATATATTGGAATTCAAATATTTCGGATATAATTTTGTGGATCAAGAGTGCCGTATTCGGTGTCTCATGCGCAGGCTTGATGATACAGCAATTGCCCGCAGCTATGGCACCGATCAAAGGCGTAAATACCAGATTGAATGGATAATTCCAAGGGCCGAAAATAGCCACAACACCTTTAGGTTCGTAATATACACGACTACTTGCTGGTTGAATGGTTATTGGTGTTGGGACACTGCTAGGTTTCATCCATTCGCGCAGTCTACTGATTGTAAATTTCAAATCTTCAATCACAACACCTATGTCGCCAATAAATACTTCCGTAGCAGGTTTCTTATAATCAAGATACATCGCATGCTTCAAGTCCTTATCATACTTTTTTATAGCAGATAATAGCCTTTTCAATGCAGCAATTCTGAAACCATAAGAACGGGTATGACCTTCATCAAAGTATTTTCTTTTAGCATCAAAAGCTAAAGTCAATTCTCCTAAAGTATCGTTTTTTAAAATCGGTGGTACGAGCGTCATAAATTTATTCAGGAAGTAATAAGATTGGCACATTAGTCGCAAACAGCTCTGCGGTTGTGTTAGATTCTAGCAATAATCTTTCCCAAAATGTATGTTTCCTACCTACCATTGATAATATACCAATACCTTTGTCATCCACATAGCTTTTTATCTCTTGAACAGGATCAGTACCCTCAACTACCACAATATCATTTATAATACCTTGCAACAATTTTGTATTTTCATTTAGATCAACTTTTTCGTTGGGGCTAGCAACATGAAAGGCATCAATCATTGTGTTAGGAATTGATTTCAATTTCCCAAGCAAGTCTATTGACTTTTTATTTCCAATTCCTTTAGTATCTAAGCTCAAAAGGATAACATTCCTAGCATCTATAAACTTCCAAGATAAGGGAATAGCCAACACTGGGATATTGGTTTTTTCAAAAAGCTTTTTGGTGATACTGCCCATTATCATATTTGCAATGCCTGAACTACCTTTTGTACCCATTACTATAAGGTCGATATCATTTTTCTCCGCATAATGCAAGATAGAAACGGTGGTATTTCCTTCGACAACATCCATTTCTGGTTGGATACCAGAGGTGATCGACTTCTCAAACTTATTTACAAAAGTACGCATATCGTCTTGGAGTGCAGAATCAATCCTCTCTCCTAAAGAATGCAAATTGCCCGCTATATGTGGTACTTTATATGAAGTTATAAGATACAACTTTGCATTTAATTGATTAGACAAATTTATTGCATATTCAATAGCATGTTCAGAGTTTTCTGAAAAATCAGTAGGGCATAAAATTTTCATGAATATAATAATTTATTGGATTTTAAAATTTTATTGGACAAACATCGTCAATTATTGCAAATTTAGTTATAAACTTCAAGTGATATTTTTTATTTTTTCAAAATTAAATTTTCTTCCAGCACCATGATCGGTAAATGAAATCCTTCCGCTGTTTTCAAACACAAAGATTTATTAAATATACTATCCAAAAGACTCTTCTTGCGATGAACCATAACCAGTAAATCAGCTTTTTCGAATATAGAATAATCTACGATAGATTGTACAATGTCGCCTCCGTAAATCGTCTTTATTTCAAAAGCAAATTCAGGTTCCTTCTGCTCAAACATTTCATGCAGCACGATATTGCTAGGACTATTAGTTGTTTCGTCTTCTTGCCTAATATGTATGAAATCGGTTTTGGCCACAAATGTTTTATTGAAAACAAGATATTTATGGATAGATTCGTCAAAATCACTACTATCATCCAAGGTAAATATTACTATTTCGGGTCGTCTCCAATATGTATTCTCATGGATTAATATTACAGGACATTGAGCCATTTTTGTCACAACTGTGGATGTTGAGCCCAATATTCTTTCAAGAAAATTGTGTTTATCTCGCATACCGATAACAATATAATCCACATTATTATTGTTGGCATAATCTGCTATAACAAAACCTGGGACTCCAAATTTCACTTCAATTTGTATATTAAATTTACCACTAGATTTTTCTATAAGTTCGTCGGCAAAGCTTTTCAATTTTATAGTTGCGGAGTCAAAAACTTCATCCATTGAATCTATAAAATAATTATCAACGGCTGAAAGCGAAGCATTTATAATATGAATAAGCCTTATTTCGCCATTTATGGCAGCTGAAAAATTTATAGCATAATTTGCAGCTGACTCGGCCGCTTGAGAATAGTCAATAGGAACGAGAATACTTGGCATGATGGCTTATTTTAGTAATTCAAAGTTAGCGCATCTTTCCATTTTATCAAATGATGCAAATCCATCAAAAAAGTGATTAAAATCATTGCGAGAGATAAAAAAAAGAGCCTTTGTGTCAAAAGCCCTTTAAAAAACGGGTGAAGCAAGCTTTGATAATTCAGCAAGACATTCAAGATTTAGGTGTCGGATTAAATCTAAGACGATAACGTCCAAATTGTCTTTACATAATCAAAGGGCCTAATCTTCGACACAAAATTAATAATAAAATGCAAAATTGTATGAATTTTCACAAAATATCAAAAGAATTTGGCTAATCTGTATAATACAATATTATACTTTACAATTAAAACTTAATGCTCATTACCTTACCAACATTACATCGCCTTTGTATTTCCAGATACTACCATCAGCCAATAATAACTCAGCTATGACTACATAAATTCCAGGTTGGCAGGCTTTACCATCAAAATTTCCATCCCATCCCAATGTGCTATCTCCTGATAGGATATTGTAGGCTTTAAATACATTTTCTGCCCATCTATCGAAAATAAGCAAACTATTGATGCGTTCGATTCCTCTAATTTGAGGTATATAAAACGATCCATTACCTATTGTTGAACTCGGCAAAAAGATATTTGGAATTGCCTTTTCAATATCATTTGCAACTTTGACTAGTACATCTTTTTTTACACTACAAAATCCTTCGATTTCATAAACTACAGTGAAATAATGATTAATATAAGGTCTCACCCAAAGTTCGGTACAACCATCGCAAATTAGTGAATCTCCATCATACCATCGCAAAACTGCCAATCCACTTGGGTCATTACTCAAAATTGGTTTTAATAATAACGAGTCCCCGAATTTCATACTTATAACCAAAGGTATATCTATCATAAGACCTGATGCTGGTAGAATAGTTACATTTTTTGTAAGCATACAGCCCAAACTATCGGTTATTGTCACAGAATAATCTCCTGACCAAAGATTATTGAAAAAAAGTTGGTCTCCTTTTGGCTCTCCATTAATCTGAACCGTAAAAGGTGCTTGACCATTTAAATCTGTTATATACAAAGTCCCATTCTTTATTTCAGGGCAAAGTGGTGCTATTGTGCTTACAAACATTTCAGTAAATTGCTGTGGGTCAGCCGATACTTGAATTGTGGTATCTTGACTACATCCATTTCGATTATTGATAATGGAAAAAGTATATGATCCTTGCTCATTCACTTCTATTTTATAATCTCCAAGTTGCTGCAAGATATTACCATCAGTCGCAGTCCAGTTTACAAAATAATCATTCCCTTTGGAAGAATTCGAAGCATCCAAAATCACCATTTTACTTGCACATTGTATTGCTCCGGACTGTTGGATATCAATCAAGGGTCTTAATGTATCTAAACCCACAAATACAAGGACAGAATCCTTACATTTGTTCTTATCAGTAACTATAAGTTTATAAGTTCCAGCTTCATTTGTAGATACTTCTCCTAATGAATAAAACTTCCCCGATGGGCTAATCCATTCATAAGACGCGTTAGTAACAGGGCTTTGTGCTTTGAGCGTAGCAAATGACTCTTTACAAGTAATAGTATCAGTTTGAAAACTAAATCCAGGTGGCACGGTATTAACACCTATGAAGAAGGTTTTATTTATACTCGGGCACCCATTCTCACCAGCAATTTGTATTCTATAAATGCCTTGAACATCTGTAGCAGGATTTGCAATGGTGTGCAATGTCCCGTCAGGGAACAGCCAATTGTATTTAGTGATTGTCTGATCTGATTGAGCTGTGAGTGTTATGGATGAACTATCACAAGGTAGTAAGATGGTATCAGGTATGATCAGTGAAGGCGTGCGAATATCTTCAATTACAATCAACTCTTTGGTAACCTCACATCCATTGGGTGCAGTCACAGTAACGGTATATATACCTGGACCAAAAACCTTTGGATTTCGAAGATTGCTAGAGAATTGATTCGGTCCGCTCCAAAGGTAGATAAGATCAGCAGTCACGGGAATGACTGCAATATTGACTTTGCCATCATCACAAGTCAACGTATCCGTAAGTGTAGTAAAAATAGGTAAATCACTATCTTGGTAAACAGAGACATCGACAGATTCATTACAATAATTTTGGCCTGTAATTGCCACATTATAGACGCCACCTTTGAATATTTTCAGATTGCCTATATTGGTAAGACTATCCTTGACTTCCGGTCCATTCCACAAAAATGATGACTTTACATCATTGGTTTCAATGATTATATTGGTTGAAGGATTTGTACATGTGATTGTGTCAAAGCTAATACTAATAATTTGAGGCCTTAATGTATCGGCTATCACCTCTACCTTACTATCGACACGACAATCTTCATCGTTGGTTAATGTAAAATTATAAATACCTGCGAAAGTTGTTTTAAAATCCAATACACCGTCATTCACTAACATAGGATTACTTGCATTTTTCCACAATATATCCTTGTAAGCAGATGTTGGATTCACCACAATTTGGGCTACTGAGTCCTTACAATTTATTGATGTGGATACAATGTCAAAGGTCGGAAATGTCTTATTTTCCAGTACTTCAAATGTAATACTTTTTGTACAATTATTTTTGGAAGTAGCAATTGCAGTATATGTCCCTGGTCTTGTAATATTAATAGTTGGTGCCGCTATGTCCGCAGGCAACCATTTGATCTCTCCTAGATCAGGATTAAAATCTGTAGATATGGTAATCACTGAATCTCTACAGGTCAATGTGTCAAAAGAATTGATAGCGAATTTAGGGCTTATCGTATCGTAACCAATTTCAAAGCTTATTTCAGATTTACAACCGTTTGGAGCTATGCCTTTTAGAATATAATTACCTCCAACATAACCATAAATATCACTTCCTGATCTAGCAAATCCTGATGGTCCCTGCCAAGTAAAGTTTGTACCAGTAATAGATGATAAACCTTTAATCAAAATCGAGTCTTGACCACATTTTATGGGTTCAGACTCTTGCATCAAACTCGGGATTTCATCATTATTTATAACAGTTATCGAATCATTCGTGATACAGTTTTTATTATTTATAATGGTAAAATAATAGGTACCAATCCTACTGACAAAAGGCGATTGTACACTTGATGTAAAACTAGGTCCTGTATAGACTACGCTTACTATATCCGAATTTTTCAGCATGATCTGGACGCTATCTTTGGCACAGTCCAACTCTTCTACTGAGATATCAGGTGTGGTATATATCCTATCATCTGCGATGCTTACTTCTTCTTCATCAGTACAGCCAGTGATGGTATCTGTCACTGTGACGACGTAAGTTCCTGATGCAACAACCCTTGGATTAGGTACATTATTATCAAGCAATCCTGGTCCTGTCCAGACATAACTGTAATGACTTTTATGCCCAGCCAGTCTTAAGTTCAAGGTGTCTCTTCCACATTTTAGTGAATCCGAAAATAGCACTATTTCAGGAATATCTTTAGATTTAAAAATACTTATTTGTCCTTTAGATTTACATCCATTTTCTGCTGTCACATCGACAGTATAGACACCTTCTCTTTTTACAAATGGCGAAAATTCTGTACTTGCAAACCCAAATGGTCCTGTCCAACTTATTGTACTCAAAGCTATATTGGAAGTAAGAATTAACTGTACGGAATCCTTAAGGCACGAAATCGAATCCGCCAAAATAACAATATCAGGTAAAAGCGTATCCTTCACTACTTCAAATACTGCCGAATTGGTACAACCTGTTGCAGCTGAGGTTATTGTAACGTTATAGGTTCCACCAAAAATTATTTGAGGTGTAGAGCTACTTGAATTCAAAGACTGACCAATCCAATGATAACTTGCTATGGGCTGATCCGCAGATAAGACTGGAGTTACAGAAGTTGTAACACAATCAATAGTATCCGTAACTACACCTATAATGAATGGAATAATTTTATTTTCTGTCACTTCAGCATCAAATACACCAGTACATCCATTCACGCGATCAGTGAGCATGAGCTGGAATTTGCCAGCTGCTTGGACCGTGATTTTTGGCGTTGTTTGGAATGGTGGTGTTGAGTTCAACCATGATAAATCAAATATTCGCGTTGGATCTAATATTGCAGTAATGTCTGCAGAATCTTTTAAACATGTTAGGGTGTCTATTGCGAATTGTGGTGTATGAAATACTTTATCTTCAAAAACCATTATCGAATCCGTAATAGTACAGCTATTATCACCAACCACGGTTATATAGTACAAATCAGAATTCCATACCTTAATATTAGATCCAGATCCTTGCAAAAATGGCGACCCGTTTTTAGATGTCCAGTTTACAGACTGTGTATTTCTGGAAATATCGACCATAATTTCAACTGTATCTTGTGCACACGTGATGGTATCCACTTCAAATGTCACTTCTGGAAATGTCCTATCTGGGTAAATGATCTGTGACAAGGTATCTTTACATGTAACTTGATGTGTTGTAGCTGTCAATTCTACATAATATGTACCTTCTTTTACAGCATCTATAACAAAAAATGTTTTATCTCCGCTCAATATCCCATCTGTGGTGAACCATTGATACTTAAGGTCACTAACTGGATTTCCATTATATATAACCTCCATACCCACAGTGTTGCCATCACAACTTATAGAATCCCTGTCTGCCTTGATCAAGGCACTGATGTCTAGGACATTTAGCTGCAATTTGACCAATGAATCACAAGCACCATTTTCAATAACAATATTATAATCTCCTGCCACATCATAAGAACGACCATCCACTATATATTTATCGCCCTTACAGATAAAAGCTGAAACATTTACAGGAGCAGAATTATTTTTTATATCAATTTGCATGCATTCAGATGAAACATCTGCACAAGCACCTTGTTCAAAAAGGAATGCATCTAGTGTATTTCTATTATATTTCGATCCTACTGGTGGGAAAGCACTAGATTGAAGTTTTGCTATCTGTGTGCCACAAATTGTGTATGTCCCTGGCATAAAATTAGTCAAATCCGGAAAATCTTGATATGCCAAAATTGTACTATCTCCAAAGATTATATTGGAATAATTATAAACATTTTCATTATATGCATTTCCAGCAAAAGTCTTATTTAGACTCAATTTCAAGGACTCATCACCTTCACAAGCGATAATATCAGGATTTGTGATATCACCAGGCACTAAATTACATTCACCGCAAAAAATACCTTGATCCTGACAAAATATCAACTCAGCATCCAATAATATTCCTGCACCTTCATCTTCAAAATCTATACAACGCAGTGTCCAAGCGCCATTTACAGTTCCTAACGTAAAGCTTTCAAGACATCCATTATATGGATAATACTGCCCCGTGTATATGGACAAATTTTGCCAAAGTTGATCATTTTCCCAATAATCTAAAAATCCGGGATCTGGTGCAGCAGCTGAAGCACAAGGTATAAAAGTGACATCCCAAGTTATCAGCTGTGTATTTGTAGCCACAATATCACCACCAGTAAGTGTAATTTTTTGACCAGCAGGCGAGATGAGTTCTATAAACAATTCCTTCATAAAAGGATGCTTAAATTTCAGTTTTACTCCACAAAGCCCTTGTGCGGCAGTAGCAAGATTATTGTTTGTTGCTCCATTTACAAGAATAGAAACATTCGTAGTATCTGCTTGTTCATTGGGCAAATCCACTAAAGTAAAAGGCTGTTGAAGCCCGCATTGCCCCAACAGAATATCAACATTGATAACTAAAAATAATATATATAAATACCTCATCTATTAATACTTAAACAAACAAATTAACTGGTAAACATTGAGGCGAAGACTGCGTATTGCGGAGCAAAGATAGTGTAAAAAAAAATTAATAAAAATGAAAAAGTATCGTCTTTAAGTAAAATGTAATAAATTTTACATATGATCTTGTAGTGAATTGTAGTTATTTTAAAATACACCAATAAAATTTATTTAATTATCTGTACAGGTGATACCTGAATTATTGATATCCAATCACTATCTTAGCCCCATTTTTTAACAAATACATAAGATGGAAAAGGTATTAGTTGCCAATAGAGGAGAAATCGCTTGCAGAGTGATCAGAACATTAAAAAAAATGGGTATTACTAGTGTGGCTGTTTATTCTGATGCGGATGCGCATGCTTTGCACGTTAAAATGGCTGATGAAGCTTACCACTTAGGGCCATCACCAAGCAATGAATCTTATCTGAGACAAGATAAACTAATAAGAATATGCTTAGATCATAATATAGATGCTGTACATCCTGGTTATGGTTTTTTAAGTGAAAATTCAAGATTTGCCTTAAAACTTCAGGAAAACAATATTAAATTAATAGGTCCGTCAGCATTTTCAATGGATATTATGGGCGATAAACTTTCTGCCAAAGATGCAGTTAAGGATTTTGGTATTCCTATGGTACCTGGCACTGATTATGCAATATCTGATATACAAGCTGCAAGGGAAATTGCTCGAAAAGTTGGCTACCCTGTACTGGTCAAGGCTTCAGCTGGTGGTGGAGGCAAGGGCATGAAGTTAGTTACCAAAGATGAAGAATTTGCGGACCAAATGCAGTTAGCCATCAATGAAGCCACTTCATCATTTGGAAATGGTGCCGTATTTATTGAGAAATTTGTGACATCACCACGGCACATCGAAATTCAAGTCTTGGCAGACAGTTTTGGAAATACGGTCTATCTGTTCGAAAGAGAATGTTCGATTCAAAGAAGACATCAAAAGGTAGTGGAAGAAGCGCCTAGTATCATCTTGACGCCCGAAATCAGGAAGGCCATGGGAGAAGCTGCAGTAAATGTAGCCAAAGCAGCAAAGTATGAAGGTGCCGGCACCGTAGAATTTTTGATGGATGATAAATTGAATTTCTATTTTTTAGAAATGAATACGAGACTGCAAGTGGAGCATCCTGTGACTGAAATGATTACGGGTTTGGATTTGGTAGAACAGCAAATCAAGATAGCTATGGGAGAAAAACTGTCATTTACTCAAGAAGACCTTAAAATCAATGGACATGCCATAGAACTGAGAGTATATGCCGAAGATCCTTATGAAAATTTTGTTCCAAGTATAAATATCTTAGAAAAATACCGCTTGCCAGAAGGTGATGGTATCAGAGTGGACAATGGGTACAATGAAGGAGATCAAGTGCCAATTTATTATGATCCAATGCTTGCAAAACTTACGGTTCATGCTACAACAAGGAAGGCAGCATTAAAAAAAATGTTATCAGCCATAGGCCAATATGAAATAGAAGGAATTGCATCAACACTAGATTTTGGTGCTTTTGTGATGGCACATCCAGATTTTATTAGTGGCAATTTTGACACCAATTTTGTAAATAAAAATTGGAATCCAGAAGAAATTAAGGAAACAATTAATGATGACGCCATCGTTGCAACTTGGATAGCGAAAACATTAATGTCAGAAAATGACCGGTTACTAAAACCTATAATAATTCAATAGGAAATTCAGCTTGTATAAAAGAAAATATTTATTTTTCATATAACAAAAGTTATATAACACAAATGAATTTCGACTCTAAATTTGCACCCGATACTGTTGGACACGACTATAGCTCGACCCTCCATCTATGTATCCGGATAGATTGATTTTAAAGTTATCCAGGACAATTTTACAGCACTTGAAAAAAATAGCCGCAAAAAATGAGATTGTTTTTTGCGGCTTGCCTTTTTAATTACAAATCATAAGTCAAATCACACCATTTGCTATGAAATCCATTAATTCAAAATAAAATCTTACCTTTGCGCACTTAAAATAAGACAATGTCACAAATTGTAGCTATAGTAGGCCGACCTAATGTAGGAAAATCAACGCTTTTTAATAGACTGATTGGCGAAAGAAAATCTATTATAGATGATGTAAGCGGTGTGACAAGAGACCGAATTTACGGCTTTTCAGATTGGAATGGTAAAAATTTTACTGTAGTAGATACTGGAGGTTTTGTTAAAAATTCCAGCGACATCTTTGAAGCCGAAATCAGAAGACAAGTTCAAATTGCTATCGACGAAGCCACTGTTATTGTCTTTGTTGTAGATGTAACTACAGGAATAACCGACTTGGATGAAGAGATAGCTGGTATTCTACGTAAAAATCCTAAAAAAGTCATCTTAGCGGTAAATAAAGTTGATAATGCGCAACGGCAAATGTTGGCCAATGAATTTTGGAGCCTAGGATTTAATGATACAGTTTTCATTTCATCAATATCAGGTGGTGGCACCGGTGAGTTGCTTGATATGGTAGCTGATGTTCTCCCAGAAAATATATCTGAAGAATCTGATACCCAAGACAACGAAATAGCAAAAATTGCCATCGTGGGCCAGCCTAATGTAGGAAAATCATCAATGACCAATGCTCTTATGGGTGAGGAACGCAATATTGTTACTGATATCCCTGGCACCACACGTGATGCTATCTATGCTTTGTATAACAAATTTGACAAGAAGTTTTATTTGATAGATACGGCTGGTATCCGCAAAAAAGCCAAAGTGCATGAAGATTTGGAGTTTTATTCTGTAATCAGAGCAATAAAAGCCATAGAAGAAGCCGATGTTTGTTTGCTTATGTTGGATGCCACAGTGGGTATTGAAGCACAAGATCTAAGTATTTTAGGTCTTATCCAAAAGAGAAAAAAAGGCTTGGTCATTTTGGTAAACAAATGGGATTTAATTCAAAAAGAAACCAATACTGCAAGAGATTTTGAGAAAAGTCTTAAAGAAAAAATTGCTCCTTTTACCGATGTTCCTATTTTGTTTACTTCTGTACTAGACAAGCAACGGATCTTCAAAACTGTAGAAACCGCCCTCCAAGTCCATGAAAACAGAAAACAAAAAATAAAAACATCAGTACTTAATGATGTTATGCTGGATGTTATAGAAAAAAATCCACCACCATCACACCGTGGAAAGTATATAAAAATCAAATATGTAACGCAATTGCCTGTATATTATCCTTCATTTGTATTTTATTGCAATTATCCGGATCATGTCAAGCCTAGTTACCGTAATTTTATTGAAAACCAGCTGAGAAAAAATTTCACTTTAACCGGTGCTTCGATCAGCGTATATTTTAGAGAAAAATAAGTATGGCTTGGATCAAGACAAAGTTCGAAGGTGTTTGGGTTTTTGAACCCAAAATTTGGAAAGATGAAAGAGGATATTTTTTAGAAACTTTTACTACAGCTTCTATGCCTGAGGAGATTTCAAAAATTTCTTTTGTTCAAGATAATGAAGCCAAATCCACACATGGAGTTTTAAGAGGATTACATTACCAATTGCCTCCATACGACCAAACCAAACTCGTACGTTGTGTAGTAGGCGAAGTTTTGGATGTTATAGTAGATGTAAGACCTGGTTCTGCCACATATGGCCAGCACTTATCCGTGATCCTTAATGAAATCGGGAAAAAGCAACTTTTCGTGCCCAAAGGATTTGCTCACAGCTATGTTGTCCTTTCCGAAATAGCCATCTTTGCATACAAGTGTGATAATTATTATGCACCTCAACAAGAAGGCGGATTATTATATAGCGACCCGAATTTAGGTATAGATTGGATTATCCCAAATGATGAACTTATAGTATCAGAAAAAGATAAAAATCTGCCACTTTTTGGAAACCACAAGCCTTTTTTGTTGTAAATGGATGGAGATTTTAACTTAAAGAAAATTTCAATTGCGGTTCTTGGTTCGGATGGTCAATTGGGCAATGAATTCAGAAGATTAGCTCCTTCATATGAATTTTGCCATTTTGATTTTTACACCAGGCATATTATAGATATTACAGATACAGAAGCATTGAAACGAATCTTTCTTGACAAAAATTACGATTATGTAATCAATTGTGCAGCATATACGGCGGTCGATAAAGCAGAAACGGATGTTGAAAATTGTTTTGCCATCAATGCTACAGCTTGTGCCAATCTTGCAAAAACACTCATTCAGTCAGATACGAAATTAATTCACTTTTCAAGTGATTACATATATCATAGTTACAATGGTTTTCCGCTACACGAAGAATCAACTTTGAGTCCAAAAGGTGTCTATGCTAGTTCCAAACTCGAAGGCGAAAACTTAATCAGGGCAACAGGAATACCTGCTTTAATTCTCCGTACTTCTTGGGTAGTTTCTTCATTTGGACACAATTTTGTAAAAACCATGTTGAGATTAGGACAAGAACGGCCTACTATTTCGGTTGTAAATGATCAATACGGTGCTCCAACTTTTGCAAAACATCTTGCCGAAGCTGTTTTAGATATTATTCTGCAATGCTCAAACAATCCTGATAAAGAAAACCTTTTCAATGATACTTACAATTATGCAAATGAAGGTATTATCACTTGGTATGATCTTGCTACGCAAATCATGGCTTTCCAAAATCTACCTTGCAAAGTAATGCCAATCCTATCAAAAGACTACCCTACACCGGCAGTAAGGCCACATTGGAGTGTATTGTCCAAGCATAAAATCAAAAAAGCATTCAATATTGAGATTCCCCATTGGTACACTGCAATTTCTGAATGCCTTGATGATATAAGCTATAATAAATAATGGCTAAATTTACAGGCGCTCGATGATGATCGCACTTGCGCCGCCGCCACCATTACAGATAGCTGCCATACCGTATTTACCTGATTTTTGCTTAAGCACGTTTGTAAGTGTTGTAATGATCCTTGCGCCGGAGCATCCTAGTGGATGACCCAATGATACTGCGCCACCATTTACATTGACCTTATCTTGGCTGAGTCCAAAATGTTTGATGAATGCAAGTGTAACTACAGCAAATGCTTCATTAACTTCAAAATAATCAATGTCTCCTATGGTTAAACCTGCTCTTTGAAGTGCTTTTTCGGCTGCAATAGCGGGCGCAGTGGTAAACCATTCAGGCTCATGTGCGCCATCTGCATAAGAAACTATTTTTGCCAATGGCTTGAGTTGATTAGCTTTTAGGAAATCTTCATTTACCAAGATTAAGGCTGCTGCGCCGTCATTTATAGTAGATGCATTGGCAGCAGTCACCGTTCCTTCTTTTGTGAATACTGGACGTAATGATGGAATTTTGTCAAAAATAACATTTTTATATTCTTCATCATGACCGATAGTACTGATGTTTCCTTTTCTATCCTTGACTTCTACACCGACGACTTCATTTGCGAATGCGCCTGCTTCCCAAGCTGCTGCAGTTCGCTTATATGATTGTATAGCAAAGGCGTCTTGTTCTTCTCTGCTTATATTAAATTTGGTCGCTGTGGCATCCGCGAAACAGCCCATAGCTTGATTATCATATACATTCGCCAATCCGTCTCTAATCAATCCATCAACAATCTCTCCATTGCCGTAGCCATAACCATATCTTGCTTTTGGTAAATAAAAAGGAATGGATGACATATTTTCCATACCGCCGGCAACAACTACTTGGTTTTGACCCAATTGGATAGACTGAGCGCCAAACATGACAGACTTCATACCAGATGCACAAACTTTATTTATAGTGGTCGCAGGTGTGGAATTCTTCAGCCCTGAATGTAAAGCTACTTGTCTTGCTGGAGCCTGACCTGCATTAGCCTGAACGACTTGCCCCATAAATATTTCTTCTACGACATCAGCTGACAATCCAGATTTTTCGATGGCACCTTTTACTGCTGAAGCACCCAATGTAGTAGCAGGTACATTAGCCAAACTTCCACCAAATGACCCAATAGGTGTCCTTACTGCAGATACAATATATACATTTTGCATAATATCTTATTTGAAAATTAACAATCTGCAAAAATACAAAAATTATTTCTTGCTTTGAAATTCATGCGAAGAATTAACTTTCCAACAAATTCCCCTTTTCTCCTCTCCTAATTAGATATTCTGACCAATCTTCTTGTGTATCAATATCTTGCAAAACAGGAAGAGCTGAGTAAGAAAGCCCAATTTTATTTATTTTATCAATGGTTTGCTGATAAACCCGATCTGTGCTCCAATCAATATCACTCCAGATAGCTGAATAATTTTTCTTCATTCCGATAAGGTAATACCCACCATCTAAAGCAGGACCTAAAACTACATCACTGGTGTCCAACAACTCAAATGCCTTTTTAATTTGTCCACCAGTTATCTCAGGGCAATCACTTCCGATAAGGACGACTTTTATTGGATTGCTAATAGATCGAAATAAGTGACAAAACGCATTTTCCATCCTTTCTCCCAAATCTTTGCCTCGTTGTTCATTTTTTGTATTAAAAGACTCCCAGATAGTATCTTCTTCAATAAATCTACCGAAAAAAACATGTTTTTGACAACCTAGATTTGAAATATTTTCTCTTGTAATTGATAAGAGCTCATTGTAAATATCTAATGCATTTTGTTTCCCAATACTTGCTGCCAATCTGGTTTTAACTTCACCAAGTACAGGATTCTTAACAAAAACCGCCAAATGTCTATCTTCCAAAATTTACGGCTATTTCTCTTCCTTTTTATCGTCTTTATCTTCTTTTACACGCACTTTATCTCCGGATTTTAGATTTTTACTTACCTCTGTATATGGGCCTGTTATGACTTTATCACCTAGTTTTATACCAGATTTAATCATAATAAATTCATCATCCTGAATTCCAATTTCAACTTTGACCATTTTGGCAGTATCGGCATCCATTAAAAAAACCACTTCATCAAATTCAACATCTGTTGATGACTCAGAATCTTCTTGACCATCAATTTTTTCTTTCTTTTTCTTATCCTTGGCACTTTCTTTTTCTCTAATCGTCACTGACTGAATCGGCACACTTACGATGTCTTTGGCTTCATCCGTAAAAATATCCACAGAAGCAGACATACCAGGTCGAAGCGGATATTTGATATTTCCTGTTGTGATATCTGCATAAGAATTTTCATCCACGCTTATTTTCACGACAAAATTGGTCACTTTATCAGTGTTGAGAGATGCGGATGTTGTGCTGCTTATATTTGATGCAGAATTGGCAATTTGAGAAACTTTACCCCTAAATTTTTTACCAAGATAAGCGTCAACTTCAATTTCTACGTCATCTCCTACAGATACTTTCAACACATCATTTTCACTAACGTCCACTTGCACTTCCATCGCATTTAGGTTAGAAATACGCATCATTTCTGTACCTGTCATTTGAATAGTCCCTACTACCCTTTCACCTTTTTCTACAGATAGTTTAGAAACAATTCCACTAGTTGGTGCTTTTATTGTGGTGCGATTCAAACTTGTCTTGAGCTCCTTTAAACTTGCATTGGCGCCACGGATACTGTATTCTGATGCCTCAGCATTTTGTTGTGCAGATTTGATGCTTGCTTGAGATGCACGATAATTAGCTTCGAGTTGTCTCAAAGATGCTTGGCTTTGATCCAGTTCAGCTTGTGATATTACGCCATCTTTTTTGAGCGTTTCATTACGCTTATGAATAGTGCGTGCATTTTCCAACTGTGCCAAAATTTGTTCCATCTGTGCCTTATTGGATTCAATTTGAGATTTGCTAATAGCAAGTTGGGCTTTCGAACCATTTAGGCTAGCTTCGCCTCGTTCTACCGCTGAGATATAAGCATCAGGATTTATTTTTGCTAAAATCTGTCCAGCCACTACAGAGTCACCTTCGTTTACATATAGCTCCACTATCTCTCCAGAGACATCTGATGAAATCTTCACTTCTGTTTCAGGAAATATTTTCCCACTGGCAGAAACTGTTTCTCTGATAGTTCTCTTTTCAGCGGTTTCAATAGTTACCGAAGTTCCTTTGGGCTTGCTTTGACCCTTATAGATGGCAAAGGCACCGACTATCAAAAACAAACCTAAAAGTCCGTACAACAACCAATTTTTCTTTTTTGAATTCTGCATTTTATTTAATTAAATAAGAAGTTTAAAGTATTTTACTAATATATTGTTATTCAACAAGTTTCATAGGTTTTCCCAAATAAAAATCAAGGACTTTTGACCGGAAGATATAATCATATTTTGCAATTAAGTTATTGATAACGGCATTATCCATAACGGTTTTTAATCTTGTAAGCTCAAAGACATTGGTACTTCCCGCTTCAAATTTTTTCACTGTATTGTTGTATAAATTGACCTGAGCAGTGCGCGTTTTTTCTGTTGCCAAATATTTTGACTTAGCGGCTTTGGCATCTGCATGTGCTTGTCCAACTGTTGTCTTCAGGTTTTGATCGAGCTGATCATAATTCAATTTAGCCCTTTCAATATTCAATTTAGCACGTTGCACACCAGACCTTGTCCTTAGGTTGTTATAGATAGGAATACTCAATGAAAATACCACGCCATAGGATAAATTGTCAGAAAACTGATCAAAATATGGAGATTTCTCAAGGATAGGCTTTTCTTGCGGTATGCCAATAGTAGCTGAAGCACCGTTAAACAGTATTTCTTGTTCAGCTATAAACGGTTCATAACCTGAAATAAAAACGCCTTTATTTGAATAATTTGTTCGCAAATAACCGCCAGCACTTAAAACAGGCAAATAATCAGCTGATGCAATTTTTTGTGCTAATTCTGCACCTTTTACCTTCAGCTCGCTAGCATGAAGGGAAGCTTGAATTCGATAGGCACTTTCATACAATTCTTCAAAAGTGATCACGTCAGGATCTGTCCCAATATTTAGACCACTTGGAGCTACTACATCAATTTGTCGTTGAATATCTATACGCAGCCATTGCTTCAAATTTAATAGGTTGATATTTAACATGTTGGTAGCTTCTGTTACGGATTGTTCATTAACTGCTATTTGCGCTTCTATATCCAGCTTATCATTTTCAGGCCGATTACCTACTGCTATTTGTTTGTTCAACAAGGTAAGTTGGTTTTTAGTTTGGTCCAGTTGATTTAGTGTATTTTGCAGATTTTCCTTTGCAAAAAGTATATTCAAATACAAACTGGCAATACTTAGACTAATATCTCTTTTGGATTGTTCCAAATCTTTTAGTGCTGCTTTATTATTAACATCTGCCTGTTTTATGCTATTATTTATTTTGCCAGCATTGTATAACAAAAGAGAGGAATTTAGTGAAAAGCTGTTATTAAAGAATGTTTCAGAAATAAATTCATTACGCGTAGGATCAATCGTTCTACCGAAATTCCAACCTACATTAGTACCTGCCGAAAGATCGGGATATCTTGCGTGAGTAGCTTGCTTATAATCTACTTCTGAGCTGCGCAGATTTACCTCGGCACTTTGTATATTGATGCTTTTTTCAATAGCAGTTTGGATACATTTTTCCAATGTCCAAATTTCCTGTCCTTTGACATCAGGTCTATATATGATCAAAAAGATTAAGGAAGTTAATACAAATAAATTTTTCATTCATCCAATGTTTACAGTGCAATATTACGAATTTGGAATATATAAGTCCATTTTTTTTATATGAATCGCTCATTTGGATAGATGAAATGACTTTGAATTCCGTTCGGACTTGACAATATCAAATAAATCAAGTAATTTTGTAGGATTCTTTACTTATAAAAGTTGGATATTATGCGGATCTTCCTGCTCATTTGTTGTTTTGCTTTTGCATTACATCTTTCTAGTCAAACAACCATGCATGATTTTTCGGTAAGAGATGTTCATGGAAAACAACACAGACTCTACGAAAATTATCTGGACAGTAGTAAAGTAGTTGTCATAAAATTCTTTTTTACCACTTGTCCACCTTGTATAGCCAATGCACCATATTGGCAACAAAAGTACGTGCAGTATGGCTCAGGCTATAATGGTGTAGAATTTTTTAGTGTGACAACTATTACCAGTGATTATGATCCTAAAGTCCTTGCATTTGAAGCTACCTACAACCAAACAATGAAAGGCATCAGCCAAGATGGTGGCGCAAGTAATATTACTGGTCCATTCAAAGATGGTATTTATGGTTCTTGGTACGGAACTCCATCTTTTGCAGTCATTGCGCCTGATAGGACTGTAAAGTATCCAGTTTTTTTTAATGATCTCGATGGTGCTATTGCTGTTGCCAAAACCAAAAAACCATTACTACCCACTACTGTAACCATGAATATTAATAAGTTGGGTTTGGATATACCTAATGGTGATATTAGTTTTTTTATAAAACCTAAAGATCAGGATTCTCCAAAAATAGAGATTACTAAAAATGATCAAGGAAATTATACATTTTCATATCCTTCTTCTGATTTCCCAGCAATGACAAACCCTGAAATCATCATGGAAAGTAATGCGTCTGCGCTTTCTCCAAAAGTTACTGCATATGATTTGTTATTGATACAACGACATATTCTTGCCTTAGAACCATTTGTCGAAGAATATAAAAAAATTGCAGCCGATATAAATAGTGATGGAAAAATCACGGCTTCAGATTTAGTACCACTTAGAAAAGTGATCCTTGCGTTGTCTTCAGAATTTCCCAATACACCATCATATAAGAGTTTACCAGCAAGTATAGATGTGATTTCTTCACCCGGAAATGTGGTAACACCTGAATTTACCATTGTAAAGGTTGGTAATGTGAATTGACGCATTTTGAAAGAACATTAAACTAATATTAACAGCTAGTTGCATGTTGCTAACTACAAATTTTGTACATTTGTGGTCAAATTGACATTAAAACCGACACGATATTCTTATGCTTTTTATCTAATATTCTAGTATATAGATAATTAAACATATTATAAATAATTAATATTATTAGCTAATAATTCACATGAAGCTCACCTATTTAGGTCAATCCGCATTTCACTTACAAACTGGTGATCATAATTTAATTTTTGATCCTATGATTGCTTCAAATCCAATGGCTTCTCATGTGGATTTAGAGCAATTAGAAGCTGATTACATTCTTCTATCACATGGTCATGATGATCATGTCGCTGATGCTGAGTACATATCAAAAAGGACAAACGCAAAAATTATTTCAAATTTTGAAATTGTTTCTTGGTATGAACAAAAAGGAATCTTAGGTCATCCCATGAATATTGGAGGTAAGTATTGTTTCGAATTTGGCACTGTAAAATATGTACAAGCTGTGCATTCTAGTGTTTTGCCTGATGGAAGTCATGGCGGATCATCCGGTGGATTTGTAATCTGGAACAATAGTAAGTCTTTTTATTTTGCAGGTGATACAGCCCTGAACTTGGACATGAAGCTAATTCCTATGACTTGTCCGAAGTTGGATTTTGCAATTTTACCAATAGGAGATAATTTTACGATGGGATATGAAGACGCAGTCATTGCAGCAGATTTTATACAATGCAACAAAATCATTGGTTGTCATTACGATACCTTTGGATACATAAAAATAGATCATGAGAAAGCTATCAAGGCTTTTGAGGATGCAGGGAAGGAACTAATATTACTTAATATCGGACAAAGTACAGACTTATAATACAAATATGGGTAAAATCATTGCAATTGCTAATCAAAAAGGCGGTGTAGGCAAAACAACAACCGCGATCAATCTTGCTGCAACACTGGCTGTGCTCGAAAAAAAAATATTGTTGATAGATGCCGACCCACAAGCTAATGCAACATCTGGTGTTGGCGTCAAAGCAGATCAAATCACGATCACGACTTATGACTGCCTTACAGAAGGTACTGATCCTAAACTCGGTATCATAAAGACAGATACACCTAATTTATCGATCTTGCCGTCTTCTATCGATCTAGTTGGCGCTGAAATCGAATTGGTCAATGCCGACGGGCGAGAGTTCAAAATGAAAAATGTTCTCGAAGGTATCAAAAATGAATACGATTATATCTTTATAGACTGTCTTCCATCTTTGGGTTTGATTACACTTAATGCACTTACTGCTGCAGATAGCATTTTAGTTCCTGTGCAATGTGAATTTTTCTCTCTCGAAGGATTCGGAAAACTAAAAGACACCATAAATCTGGTTCAACAATCACTTAATCCCAACCTTGCTGTAGAAGGCGTTTTGTTGTCTATGTATGATCAGCGACTTAGGATGGCCAATATGGTACTCGAAGAGATAAGACATATCATTTCTGATAGAATTTACGAAACAATCATCCATAGAAATAGTAAAATAGGAGAAGCGCCTTCATTGGGTCAACCCGTTATTATATATGACGCCAACAGCAAAGGAGCCATTAATTTCCTCAATCTGGCAAATGAATTCTTATCAATTAACGAAAATATTCCTGCCTTTATAAAGTAACAGACATGAATAAAAAATCCGAAGTATCTAAGGGATTGCGGTCACTGCTTTCCAATATAGAAAAAACCAATAATCCAACAGAAAGAAGTCAACTTGTAAAAGAATTGACTAATTCTATTGCTTTGATAAGTCCAGAACATATAGAAGTAAATCCATTTCAGCCAAGAAGTGAATTTGATATAGACCAACTTATGGATTTGGCTAAGTCAATTAAGACTTCAGGATTGATCCAACCTATTACGGTTCGCGCACTTGGAGGCAATAAATATCAGTTGATTTCTGGTGAAAGAAGGCTTCGTGCGTCAAAAATGGCAGGCCTTAAGGAAGTTCCTGCTTATATCAGAGTCGCCAATGACCAAGAAATGCTCGAAATGGCATTGGTAGAAAACATACAGCGCGCAGATCTTAATGCGTTGGAAATTGCCATTTCTTACCAGCGCCTTATGGATGAATGCCATTTGACTCATGAAGCATTATCAGAGCGTGTAGGTAAAGATCGATCAACTGTAACAAATTATGTCAGATTGCTAAAATTGCCTGCACAAATACAGACATCAATTAAAGATGGCCAACTCACAATGGGTCACGCAAGGGCATTGGCTGGTATAGATAATCTAGCATTGCAGTTGAAACTGCACAATGACGCAACCAACCAACAGCTATCTGTTAGGGCATTGGAATTATTAATAAGGTCATTCAATGCGCCAAAACAAAGCACCAATAAGCCAAACTCTATTCCATCAAGTATCTCAAGTGAGATCCAAAAACTTAAAGATCAACTCAGTCAGCATTTGGGAACTAAAGTAGAAATCAATCGTGCTCAGTCAGGAAAAGGATCCATCACTTTGCATTTTGCTTCAGATGATGAACTTAATCACATAATGGGCATCATGATACAAGATCAATAAAACACTATCAATATAGATCAATATATGAAATCGTTAAGTGTCATTTGTGTGCTATGCTTGTTTAGTTTTCAACTAATCAGTCAAGTCAATAATAACGGACTTGATCAGTTTGGAAGACCAATTCAGGTAGATACAACATTTGATGAAAATGATACAACGATTGTTAAAAATGGATTTTTGTCTCTTTTTAAAGGAAAACCTGGTAAAGCGGCTCTATATTCATTACTTATCCCGTCAGGTGGGCAAATATATAATAAACGTTGGTGGAAAGTACCATTGGCTTTGGGCATTGATGGTGGATTGACTTATGTTCTTATCCACAATCGATCTCTCTATAAAGAAACTGCCCAGCTATACGAAACTGAATTGACCGAAAAAGGTCCAAATGTAAATTTCCTAAAAGAAAAGCGTGACTATTACCGTAAATGGAGTGAGTATGCTTGGCTTTGGCTTATAGGAGGCCATCTTATGACTGTAATTGATGCGTATGTAGATCGGCATCTAATGGATTTCGATATTAGTCCAGATTTAAGTTTTACTCCAGTGATCACACCTGATGCCAGCAAGAATATAAGTACTACAATTTCTGCTGGTATAAAGATAAATCTGGCAAAAGCAGAAAAATCAATTCCCAATCCGATGTTTACAAGCTATTGATTATGGCGAATAAATCTAATCTTAGTAAGAAAGCACATAAACGTAAAAGTAAAACAGGTTTACCACCAGGTAGCCATGTTTATACTGGAAAAAACATCATAGAATCGCCAATTATTGAGGTGTTTGAATTTGATGATACATCGTGCGAAAAAATAATAACAAACGTT
>CALFYH010000245.1 GCA_937952155.1 uncultured Saprospiraceae bacterium | reverse complement strand
GTAGCTAATCCATGTTATATGAAAGTGGTGATCCCGAACTTTCCAATGCAAGGTGATAGTAGATTTATTACTAATCTAAAAGACAGAGTTAGGGCGTTTGTCCATATTGATTACGATTATTCTATCACAGATCCGTTGGAATTTATCAAACAAGCAAAATTTCTCGGTAAAGCAAATGCCCATGCAGACAATGATGAAGCCCTAGAATCATCTGCGTTTGAAGGTGCTGAGAATATGGTAATAGATAAGCGTATCAGAGATATTTCAAAGTCTATTTTTATCAATGAAGATATAGTGGAACTCGATCAGGCAGAGATAGAAAATAAATTATTAGAAGAATCCAATAAGATTTTGGCTCCGCTTGGTGTATCTCTCAATTTTATAACATTGACTTTTGATCTAGATGACCAGACACGACAAGCAATCGATGTTTCTACAGCCATGAAGATTTATGAAAGTAAAAACCTTACGGATCTTGGAAAAGCGGTAATTATTCAGAAAGCAGGTGCTGCAAAGCTTGTTGTAGAGGCTGCGAAAGAACAAAATATTCCAAGTCAAGAAGAATAAGGCTTAATGACACATGACAGGATTTCTCAAGGCCTCAAAAAAATCTAATTCTAAGGGTAATTTTGACATCAATCCACGATAAATCAAATAAGTGCCCATGACTAATGTAATAATGGGATATAATTTCTTTAAAGAAACTCGAAGACGCTGACTCATGGCTTGATGTCCCAATGTAATGCCGATCATTGCGGGAAAAGTGCCAAGACCAAAAAAGAGCATAAATCCCATGCTTCCCCATAGATTTCCCAAGGATAATGAACCAGCTAAGGCGATATACACCAACCCACATGGTAAAAATCCATTAACAGTGCCGAGTAGGAAAGATGGTACTGAACGACTTTTATTAAGTAGGTTATACAATTTAGTGCTGATAAAAGTATAGACTCGTTTAAATGATGGTATTTTATTGATTAATTGATCTGGATTGATCGAAAATAAAAATAACAATACAAGACTCAGGCCTAAGATCACTGAGACTACTCGTTGTCCGTCACCTATATTGGCAAAACTACCCAGAAGTCCTGCAATAATACCTAAGGCAATGTAACCCAGAGTTCTTCCAGAGTTATATTGTAAGGTATCCAATACAGCAAAAAATCCAGTTACGCGTTTGCCAGAATGCACAGCCAATGCCAATGGTCCACACATGCCGATACAATGTAAGCTTCCGAAAAATCCGAGTGTCATTGCGATCCAGTACAAAATAGAAACTTAAATGATGATTTCTTCTTCTTGATAATACGATTTACTACCCGTAATCCAATCGATTTTGAGCTTCCATCTGCCTGATTTCACGTCTTTTATCGGGATTTTGAAACTTCCGTTTGCATCAGTTTTGATGTCATAATTTACATCAGATTTTTCAGAATATGGATTGTACAACAATATTTTTCCTGAAGCAGATGAAAGCGAATCAACAGGAAAAGTAAATAATATTTCCTGATTACTTTTATTATAATCCACAAGCACCTTGACACTAAGATCTGCTGTATTTTGTCGTTTGTCGTAATGCTTCTGATAATTGATATCTTCTTCATAATAATTTTCGACTACCAAACTATCATGCACTTGCGTTGATTGGTAAACAACAAATACTAGCGTGCCAATAAAAAGAATAAAAAACAGGGTAAGCCCTGTCGCCCAATTGAATTTCATTTTTTAAGTATTACTTTATTATTTCATCGGACCAAAAAAAGTGGTCTTTACCTTTGTAATCAATTTGTCACCAGAATACACACCAATAACGATATTATTTTTACCACCTTCAAGCTGGTCTTTAGGTATCTTAATAAAAATGGCACCTTCGGATTTATTGTTTTTACCTACTGCAGGCTTTTTGCCGCCAATAATTTCAAAAGTACCCACTTCAGGATCCAACATTTTAAACTGAACATTCAGAGAGTCAGCCGTCTTATTGATCATCTGATAATTATACAAGTTACTAATAGTCCCGTCAGCCTGCTCTTGCGCTAGTAAGCCACCAGTTCTTAAAAAGAGCACTTCTACATCAGAACGCAAAGAAAAAAGTACGGCTTCTACACCGATCAATACCATTAATACCACAGAATAGGCAATTGTTCTTGAATTAAATATTTTATGTTTGCCTTTTTCTATACCTTCGATACTATCCAAGCGAATAAGTCCTTTCGGTCTGTCAACTTTTTCCATTACTTCATCACATGCATCCATACATGCTGTACAATTCACACATTCCAACTGAGTTCCATTACGAATATCGATTCCTGTCGGGCAAACATGGATACATAGTTTACAATCTATACAGTCTCCAAGTTTATTTTGTACAGATGCAAAATAGTCTTCTGCTACTTCCGCAGAGATTGCTGCCGGTTGCGCCACAGTTCTATTTTTTTGAATTTTACCTCTAGGCTCACCACGTACAAAATCATAAGCTACCACCAACGATTTATTGTCCAACATTACGCCTTGTAATCGGCCATACGGACAAATCGTAGTACAAACTTGCTCACGCAATCTTGCAAAAACAATATAAAAGACAAATGAAAAAATGATCATTGCCATAAATCCGCCTGTATGCTCTGATATTGGTTCATTTATGATCTCTAAAACCTTATCAATACCGATAATGTAGGCAAGAAATATATTGGATATCAATACTGCAATACCGAAAAAGATGGTATGTTTACTGATTCTTTTAATGATTTTGTCTGTAGTCCAAGGTGCAGCATCAAGCTTCTTTTGTGCATTGTAATCACCATCAATGGCATATTCAATACGTCGATATACCAATTCCATAAAAACAGTCTGAGGACATATCCATCCACAAAACAATCTTCCGAATACCACAGTAAATAAAATGATAAAAACCAACAATATCAACATGGCGATGGCAAAAAGATAAAAATCTTGTGGTCCAAAATGCATCCCAAATAAGATAAAATCCCTTTCTATAATATTAAAAAGGAAAATTGGCTCACCATTCAATTTAATAAAAGGAAGTCCGAATAATATCAGAAAATACAAATATGACAACCAAGTCCGATAATTTGTAAATTTACCAATTGGTTTTTTGGGATAAATCCAAATACGTTTACCACTTTGGTCAACTGTAGATATTTTATCTCTAAAATGTTCGCCTGTGGGTGTATTTTGTTGCGTTGACATTTTTCAATATTTTTAAAATACAAATTTAAACTATTAAAATAGATATAACAGTAACATAAGTATCATTATTAAAGAAAATGGCAGAAAGATCATTTACATCTTTCTGCCATAATTTGAATTATTGATAAAAATTCCGATTGTTTATTGTCACTTTTGAACTTCAGTCGGTTGTGCAGTTTTTGTCGTATCCGTTACTGCTGGAGTAGCGCTCGCATCAGGTGCACTAGTAGCCCCGGGCTCATACAATTCGCCTTGTGGTGCCTTTGCGTTTGGTGGATTTGTACCTTGTAAAGACAAAATGTAACTAGCGACTTTTTGCATTGCACCAGGACGAAGCTGAGCTTTCCAAGAAATCATACCTTTTTCAGGTACACCATATTTTATTGTAGTGAATACGTCATTGATACTACCACCATGGAGCCAATATTTATCAGTAAAGTTAGGACCTACAGTACCTTCGCCATTTGCTCCATGACAGACCATACAATTAGCAGTATAGATTTCTTTACCTTCCGCCAAAGCTGCCGCTTCTGTAAGGATAGTTACTGATTTTTCGTCGATGACATCAGCTTGTGAAGCCAAAAATTTGGCTTTTTCAGCATCTCCGAGTTCCATTGCAGCAATATATTCTTGCTCCTGATTTGGTCCTTTTGCAGACACATGATAATACCAAAGATATACAGCCGCCCAAATTATGGTACCATAAAACAACCACAACCACCAAGGAGGAAGAGAGTTATCCAATTCTCTGATACCGTCATATTCATGACCGAGGTCAATATCCGCTTCTTTGTCTTTAGGTACTAGGTTCCATGCTTTGTCAGATATAGCACTCCAGAGCGATCCTGTAGGAGTCAAATTGGCTTTTTCGAGGCCTTCTGGACCAAATTTTTCAAGAAGTTTCATTTTCTGAACTTCGATCAAGGCCCAGATTAAACTAAGCCCAGCCAAAATAACACCGATAAGAACCAGAACAGCAAGAATTAGTAAAATATTATGATAAGCAAGGTTATATACATTGGGTGATGCAGCTTGGGCAGCACCTTCGGCAGGAGCAGTGGCATCTTGTGCAGATAGACCACTTATGCCTGCTAATGTTGTGACAAGGAGAATGATGGTTGAAAAAAGCTTTTTCATCATTTTATTTTTGATTTATTATTTAATAATGAATTTTAAAATTGATTTGATCTCAGGCATCGTCATCAAGTGGAAGGTTTTCCATCCTTTTGATTACAGGATTATTTTTTCTAAATGCCAATAATGCGCTGACAGTAAAAATTATTACAAATGTCAGCAGTGCAAAAATGGCCATCCAGTTTATGTTACCTGCGCCTTCTAATATATATTTTGCCATGAATGATAAATTTAATGGTTAATGTATTATTTAGAAGAGTCTTTGACCTTAATGTCGGTACCTAATCTCTGCAAATATGCGATCAAGGCTACAATTTCTTTATTTTCAAGATTCTCCTGTGTGATTTTGTCTTTTGCAAGGCTTGCGGCTACTTTTTTAGCCTGAATTTTAAGATCTTCTACTGCTTTATCTGCAAATCCTTCAGGATATGGTGTTCCTAATGATTGCAAAATTTTGATTTTTGATGCAGTATATGATGTATTCAGATCATTTTTGTGCAACCATGGATATGGCGGCATGATAGATCCAGGAGCCATAGAAGTTGGGTCTAACATATGATTATAATGCCAGCTATCCGGATATTTGGCACCAACTCTATGTAAATCAGGGCCAGTACGCTTACTTCCCCAAAGGAAAGGTCTGTCATATATAAATTCACCTGATTTAGAGTATTCACCATATCGTTCAGTTTCAGATCTGAAAGGTCTCACCATTTGAGAGTGACAACCAACACATCCTTCTCTAATATAAATATCTCGTCCTTCCCATTCAAGTGGAGTATAAGGTTTGACTGATGCAATTTTAGGTACATTGTCATCGATCATTAACATTGGCACAATCTCTATCAATCCACCGATCAATACTAAAACAGCACTTATTATCAGCATTTGGATTGGTTTTCTTTCTATCCATTTATGCCAATATTCATTATTATGTGCTTCATAAGCAACCAATGCTGGTGCTGATGCTTCTTGATTTGCGATAAGAGTACCACTTTGTACAGTTTTTATAAGGTTGTATATCATGACGATTACACCTGTAAAGTAGATCGTTCCTCCTATGGCTCTGATGAGATACATTGGAAGGATTTGAGTTACTGTTTCGAGGAAGTTTCCATATTGAAGGAAACCATCAGCTGTAAATTGCTTCCACATTAAAGATTGTGTCCAACCAGCCCAATATAATGGAATCGCATAAAATAGAATTCCTAATGTACCGATCCAAAAGTGTGTATTTGCAAGTTTTACAGAATACAACTTGGTTCCATATATTCTAGGGATCAACCAATACAACATACCGAAGGTCAACATACCATTCCAACCCAAAGCACCGATATGCACGTGGCCTACAGTCCAGTCAGTATAGTGTGTGATAGCGTTAAGTGATTTTACAGATAATAGTGGTCCTTCTAATGTTGCCATACCATAAGCAGTAACAGCCACTACAAAAAACTTAAGAATAGGATCAGTTCTAACTTTGTCCCATACACCTCTTAATGTCAAAAGACCATTCAACATACCGCCCCAAGAAGGTGCGATCAGCATGATAGAGAATACAGTACCTAGTGATTGAGCCCAGTCAGGAAGTGATGTATATAATAGGTGGTGAGGTCCAGCCCAAATATAGATAAAGATCAAAGCCCAGAAGTGGATTATTGATAACTTATAAGAGTACACTGGTCTATTGGCTGCTTTTGGCATGAAGTAGTACATCAGTCCCAAATAAGGTGTTGTGAGGAAAAATGCTACGGCATTGTGACCATACCACCATTGAATCAATGCGTCTTGAACACCAGCAAAGGCATAAATACCTTTAAACATGCTTACTGGTATCTGAATATTGTTGAAGATATGAAGAACAGTTACTGTAATCCAAGTAGCTATATAAAACCAAATGGCCACATAAAGATGTTGTTCTCTTCTTTTTAGAATAGTTCCAAACATATTGATACCAAAAATAACCCATACCACAGCGATAGCAATATCAATCGGCCATATAAGTTCTGCATATTCATGGCTACTTGTAAGCCCTAAAGGCAGTGTGATAGCTGCTGATAAGATGATGAGCTGCCATCCCCAAAAATGAAGATTCGAGAGGACATCGCTAAACATTCTGGTTTTAAGCAATCGTTGTAAAGAATAGTAAACTCCAGTAAAAATTCCATTACCTACAAATGCGAAGATTACTGCATTGGTATGTAAAGGACGAATTCTACCATAGGTGGTTTCTGCCAACCCAAAATTCATTACTGGAAAAACTAATTGAAGGGCCGCAATGATACCTACCAACATTCCGATTACCCCAAAGATAACAGAAGCGTAGGCAAAGTTGCGTACAATCTTGTTGTCGTAACTAAATGTTTCTAAATTTGCCATAAGACAGTTTTTAAAATTTACTAATTGGTTTTATTGTTTTTATCTATCATATCATCATCCAACAAAATCCTAACGCCTGGTGTGTATCCGTCATCGTATTGACCGTTTCTTACTGCCCAAAAAAAAGCTGCTAAAAAACCGCCGGCTACCACCAAACTTATTATAATCAGATAAAGAATAATATTCATTCTATACGAATTTAGGTGCAAAGTAGAAAGGAGTTTTACGATAATAGATGATATAAATCATAATACTCTGTGATTTTTGTCTCATGTGTTGATTTTAATTATAATATACAGATTATCAATATTATATGTATTTTATTTGTACAAAAATGAAAAATTATACTGACAAATTATTTTTAGGAAATTTCAAAATTTTACATTTAAATGATAAACATCTTCAAAATTACACAACTTTCAACAACAATATTACATTTATTAGGCATATATTTTTTTATACCGCAATACTAAAAAGTTCAAACCACCTTCAAACTCAATGAATCCGCAGCTCAATTATAAAATAATGGGTCAAGGACATCCTGTGATTATCCTTCATGGATTGTTTGGAATGCTAGATAATTGGCAATTTATTGCAAAAAAACTGGCTGAAAACGGATTCATGACCATTCTTGTGGACCAACGAGATCATGGAAGATCTCCTCATACCGATGACTTTAATTATCATCTCTTGGCTCAGGATATTTACCACCTTATTAATGATTTGCATTTAAATAATCCGATTTTGATTGGTCATAGCATGGGTGGAAAGACTTGTTTACAATTTGTATCTGATTACGAGTCTATTATTTCCAAGTTGGTGGTAGTAGATATAGGTATTAAAAGATATGAAGGTGATCACCAACGTGTGTTCGATGCACTGTTTGATGTAAATCTAAAGGAAGTTACTTCAAGAAGTGAAGTTGAAAAAATTCTAAGCAGCCACTTGAACGATACGGGCACTATCCAATTTCTTATGAAAAATCTTAGCAGAGATAAAGAAGGAGGATTTGAATGGAAAATGAATTTACCCTTATTATTCAAAAAATATCAAGATATACTTTCTAATGTACAATTTTCGCACCGTGTAATGACTAATACACTATTTATAAAAGGGGATAAATCAGATTATATTCTTCATGAGGATTGGGCAGAGATATTGGATGTTCTACCAAATTCACAACTTAAAACGATCTCAGATGCTGGACATTGGGTACATGCTGACCAACCACTTGAACTTTTTGACATAATTATTGATTTTATTAAGGAATAAGTTTATCAATTTTGAAATCATATCCTTTCATATATATATTACATGACTAAACGTATTAAAGTAGCTATCCTATCAATGATGATGGTGGTAGTTGTTGCTGGTATAACCATAGAAAACGACAAGCTTTTTGAAATAAGCAAGAATCTTGAAATTTTCATAAGTGTCTATAAAGAGCTCAATACAAATTTTGCGGATGAATTAGATCCTTCGACTCTCATGAGGACGGCCATAGATGCTATGACACATTCACTTGATCCTTATACAAATTTTGTTTCTGAATCACAGGTAGAAAGTTATTGGATCAACGAAGATGACAAATATCAAGGTATTGGAGCGCGAGTGGGCCTAGTACAAAAAAAGCTAATGATCCTTGAGGCTTATCAAGGTGGTCCGGCGCTTACAGCAGGTATAAAATCTGGAGATGAGATCATTTCTGTAAATGGCATCAATATAGAAGGCAAAAAAATAGAAGAAGTGAATGCCATCCTACGCGGTATCCCTGGAACGGATATTAAATTGAGCATAAAGAAAAATGGAAGTGATTTAGCTGAAGACATCAATGTCAAAAGAGGTGAAGTAAACATTCCTAATGTACCATATTCTGGTTTCGTAGCAGATGGTGTAGGATATATATCTTTGACCACATTTACACAGAATGCTGGAAGCAATATAAGCAAAGCACTTAGAGAATTAAAAACAAAAAACCCAAACATGTCTGGCATCATACTGGATCTCAGGCAAAATGGTGGTGGATTACTACACGAAGCTGTAAACATATGTAATATTTTCATTCCAAATGGCGAAATTGTCGTCACCACTAAGTCTAAGGTAAAAGAAAGGGACCAAACATACAAAACGCTTTCTCAACCTGGTGACTTGGAAATTCCTTTGGCAATTCTAATAGATAAAAGATCGGCTTCTGCATCTGAAATTGTTTCTGGTGTAATGCAGGATTTGGATCGAGCAGTACTTATCGGACAGAGATCTTTTGGTAAAGGTCTTGTGCAGAATACTAAGGAATTGCCCTATAATGCAAGACTCAAAATCACAACATCTAAATATTATATACCAAGTGGACGATGTATTCAAGGTGTTGAATATGAAAATGGTGAACCCAAAGATATCCCTGATAGCCAACGATCAAAATTCAAAACCAGAAATGGAAGAACAGTAATGGATGGCGGAGGTGTGACACCTGATGTGAAACTTCCAGCCCGAAAAGTTTCAGCCGTTACACAAGCGTTGATAGACCAACACATTATTTTTGATTATGTCAATAATTTCTGTCAACACAAGGAGAAAATAGATACCATCGGCGTGTTTAAGTTTACAGATTTTGCAGGGTTTGCAGAGTATTTGAAAAAGAGAAATTTCCAATACGAAACAGAAACAGAAAAATATCTTAACAAGGCTAAGGAATCTATGGATGAAACATCTGACAAAACAATGAGTGATGAAATTGTAAAATTGAAACAAAAAATTTCAGCTGCTAAATCTGATGAACTTCAAGCTTCAAAAATGCAAATCACAGAAGAAATAGAAAAAGAAATCGTTTCTAGGTATTATTTCCAAAAAGGCAAGGTACAGCTTACATTAGATAAAGACCCTGAGGTCAAAGAAGCAATTTCAATCTTAAAGGATAGCAACCGTTACAAAAAAATATTGGCAATCAAATAATGACCACTTATGGCCTTGATACTTCTGCTTGAGACTTCGACAGATGTCTGCTCGGTTGCATTGTCAAAAAATGGTATTATCATAAATATTGAGGAGTCATTAGAAACCAATACACATACAGAAAAATTGACCATTCTCATTCAGCAATGTCTCCATAAGGCTGGATATAGTTTTAAAGAATTGGACGCAGTGGCACTTAGTAGTGGTCCTGGATCTTATACATCATTAAGGATTGGAACTGCAACAGCCAAAGGTATCTGTTATGCCATGAACATACCTTTAATTACATTGAGTAGCTTGTATATTTTGGCCAGTGGAGTAGATCCTTCTTTACTGAAAGCGCAAGACGTAATCATTTCGCTGATAGATGCTAGAAGAATGGAAGCCTATGCAGAGGTGTATGACCACAATTTAAATGTATTGGTTCCGCTTCATGCCATTATTTTTGATGAACATTCATTTGCAAGCTTTTCGGGTACAAAACATATCTGTGGTGATGGTGCTGAGAAATTTATCGAAGCATATCATCAAGATACACTAAAGATGCATCACAATCGTACAAGTGCTCAATATATGGCCCAACCAGCAGAAATCGCATATTTTGAGAGTAAGTTTTCGGATGTAGCATATTTTACACCGGAATATTTTAAGATGCCATCTATCACAAAGTCAGAAAAAAAATTATTCTAATATATACAACATTAAACTAACATTTACTGTTCTTTATATATATAAACTTCTATCATATAAAAATATTTTAAAATTTGTAGTTCCTTTAATATGTTTTGGCAAGGTTATTGAATTATCCTATATGAATTCCGTGAACTAACAAATCATTTCACATGAGAAATAAGAAGAACGAAACCGTTACGTTAAAAAAGGGAAGTAAGGAAGTACAGCTCGATTACGCAGACCTAAGAAAGGCTGTTTTGGTACTCAGAGCCGTTAACCACAAACTTCGCCAGAGAATCATCGATCTTTTGGAAGATGGTGAGACCATGACAGTCACTGATATTTATATCAAACTGAGGTTGGAACAGTCAGTAGCATCTCAACATTTGGCTATCTTGAGGAGAGCAGGTGTAGTAGCGACAGACAGACAAGGGAAGTTTATTTATTATTCCCTTGACAAAGAAAGATTAGGACAAATATCTACTTTGGTAGAAGATTTGACCAGTTAATGACTTACTTTCAGTCATGCATTATTAATTAATGATCATCAACAATTTATGATGTAAATTTTTACCTTTTATAATCGTTTTGAGTGCATTTTTAGCATTAGGAGAATTTTTTTATTACAAATTAGAATTTTTTTATATATTTTCTTTGTCATATTAAAATAACTTGTCATATTTGTGCCAAGGTCTTAAAACAAAAAATAAGGAACACAAAATGAGAGGTACAAAAGTCACTTTTGACACCGGCAAATTACATTATTCGTCGGAGTTGATGAGAGCATTAGCTCATCCATTGAGATTAAAAAT
>CALFYH010000244.1 GCA_937952155.1 uncultured Saprospiraceae bacterium | reverse complement strand
TGGTATTATATTTGACAAAACCAATGATACAATACCTTTGAGCTTAAAACTATCGTCTGCAATTTCAGGATTGCAATCTGGATTATCGCTTTTTGCAAAAGGTGGTAAAGGCACGATCATCATACCATCAACAAAAGCTTATGGTGATAATCCACCATTTGGCGTCAGAAAAAACGCCATCTTAGTGTATGATATCAATATTGTTGAAATCAATTAAGCCAATTTCTAAAATTGGAAAAAAAACATAAAATTTATTCAATGTTTTTGGTAAATCGTTTTATCTTTGCAGCCATTTTGAAAGAAGTTGCTAGTATTATGGCGTGGTAGCTCAGCTGGTTAGAGCGCGCGATTCATAATCGCGAGGTCGGCGGATCATGCCCGCCTCACGCTACGATGCAGGACCTAATTGATGTTATTTCAATTAGGTCTTTTTATTTTACAAGAAATCATTATTATAAATTTACCCAAAAGAATTGAAAAATAAAAAAGTAGTGATATAATAATTCTATACCACTACTTGCATTTATAAAACCTATCAGAGAAAGGCTATTTAAAAATGGCCATCTGAACTTGTGTCAAATGGCCAATAAAATCAATTATGAAAAGTATCACTTCTTCCAAGGGAGATTATTAACTGTACGTCCTATCTCTGTTCCAAAACGCATTCCCTCTTCTGCATTCATTCTAAAATGTACACCCAATGGCACCCTAGACCATGAACATTCTAAAGCCATCTCATAAAAACTGTTGAAAACACGAGGATATCCAGAAAATTCTGGTCTGTTTTTATGGCAATTATCAGTCATTCCATAAGCATACCCAAATACACTCGCTATAACCTCAGTTGATGAAGAGGCAAAAGTAGCGTGACCTGATGGATAACCAGGAAATGATGGCGATATACCTTGCTCACCGTTCATTGGGTTATATAGATTAGGTTCCCAAGTCGGGTCTATTACTCTTTTTATATATGACTCAGGTCTTTCTATATTATAGTGGAATTTTGAATTCCAACAAGCTATCGCGGCGTCGTGTAGTGCAATTCCTATCTTTGCATTACAGACTAAAGCTTCTTCAAGATTGGCATTTTCATTATCATAAACTTGCTCTACAATAGCTATCCATCTTGACGGAGGAGAAAATGTAAGATTTACAAAATCATCACTCCAAAACTCGCCAAGCCACTCTGTTTGAAAAGAAAGCGATGGTGTATTTTGTGACATTACCTCAATCGCTTGTGCATATAAACCAGAATTGTTGGCCTCGCTAAATGGCCCTACATAAGAGGTATAAGGTCTGCAAATTTTTTGATCTTCTTTGATTGCTAATGTCCTTCCTTTTCCCCAATATGCAAATATCCCTTCTCCTGGACCTGGGACTGTAGGTGTCCACGCACCAGGTTCACCTATTCGGTCTCTCCAAGTATTTTCCTTAAATGGGTCTTTATAACCATCAAATGTGGCTACGTCTTTTTTCATCCAATCCCAAATGGCAGCTGCTACTGATTCGCCATGAGTTTTTGATCTAAGATAAACATCTTGACCGACTTCTGAAATGTATTGTTTCTCGTATTTATCGCTTAGGATTTTTATATTTGCAAATAATGATTGATCCACATCTGGAAAAAATCTTTCAAGTAGAAATTTATTTACAGCATTAACTACACTTGGCCAGTGATACTCATTTTCAGCAGTGATCTTAGGTATGGATAAGCCTTCGTATCTATCGGCAATTGACTGATAATCTGGCATCCCTTCAACGGTTGCTTCATAGTTTGCAAGCCCTAAATAACCTAACACATTGGCAGTTGGACAAGGTCTATAACCTTCTGCCTTTTTATCAATCTCCATAAATAGGTTATTCCATTCATGAACGATCTCGTGATCATAGGAATCTACGGTTTTTGATTTTAAATTCTGATCATCTGTCACGTCTTTTTTACATGAGCTAAGTACCAAAATAGAACCAACAACTAGTAGGGACATAAAATTTAAAAACAGTCTTGTCTGCATATCGAAATTTTTTAAAAATTATAAAGATGGCGCAAAAGTAAAGTGCTGAGTAGGCCTAAATTATAATTTGCGTCATACGATTGTATAAAAATCGTCTTTTTCCTAATTTTATTTCAATATTTTATAAAAGTGAGAATTTCCTTTTCAAAGTCTATGCGAAGGTCATTATGGATATTGGGAAGTAATTTTTTTACTTTTTCTATTAGTCGCAAATAAATAATCTGAATCGTACGATTTGTATATTTGTTGATGCCCTTTTCGTGGATCTTTCTAATCATGAACATATACAATTCAGCTTCGGCATCCTTGGATCCCATGTACTTTGCGTGCTTTGTGATAGTCTTTTGGCATTTTCTTAACGTCTTTTTTGCGATAAGCGGCTTAGTAAATGTAACATCATCTAGCATTGCTGAAATTTCAAATTTCAAATCTGCCAGATATTCTGAAAGCTGATCTTCATCAAATAACAAATAAGAAACGAACTCTTTATTTTCAGTCTTGAATTTTATGAGTCTAAGTGTCAATGCCATTAGCCGCTGTGGCGAAATAGTCTCGAGTTCTTTTCTTATTTGCACTAATGTGGCTGGTTTCATCGGCTATTCCGCATTGTACTCGTGAAGAATTTCAAAAATCGCATCAAGGTTTTCAAAAGATTTCAGTCCCGTCTTCTCTTCTTCGCCACCACGAAGGATAAGTCCATAAATTGGTAAATTTTCGATCATTTTCTCAAGATTTTTCGCATCTACTGGAATATCAAGGAATACATTTTTACCTGAAATCCATTGTTTTAATCTATCAATTTCATTTTCCGTAAAACTGTCATAATTTTTTTCCGATCTTACCACTGGAAAATCTATATTGCTAATATTGGTCTGCTCCATATTTTCAAAAATTATATCTTTAAAAACAGTTAATGAAAATTGATCTTCATACGTCGCAAATGCCCCGAAATGCAAGGCATGACCCAAATTAAAGTCTAATAAGGTATCAATCTCTTCTAATGATTGCCAACCGTCAAGTTCCAGCACAAACTGTGGTCCTTCTACCCAGTCAGTGATTTCTTTGATTCGGGTAGGCGAACAATATCGCTCAGTCTCCAAATTGCAGCAGAACCCAAGATAATCTGCACCCATCGCTGCAAAATATCTGGCATCCGTCAAATTGTTAACTTTATTTATTTTGATTTTTATTGCGGGCATTATGTTATTTTTGTGCAAAAGTAGTAAGTCCGATGCCTACAAAAAAACCTTCTGCTACTAAAGATACTTTTGAGCAGCATTATTTTGAAAAAGTATATGATGTGACCCGATTGATTCCTCGTGGCAAAGTCAGTACCTATGGTGCTATTGCTGACTTCTTAGGATTAGGTTCGGCGCGTATGGTTGGATGGGCACTCAATCACTGTCACCATGCCGAAGACCCTGTTCCAGCCCATCGAGTGGTAAATAGATTGGGAGAATTATCCGGTAGATTACATTTCGCTACACCAGATTTGATGCAAAAGAGACTCGAAGATGAAAATATTATAGTCGTAAATAATAAAATTTCAAATATGGCATCAGTTTTTTGGCACCCGCGTGAACTCGAAAATTATTAATGTGTTATACTTCACTAAATATCCAATTATGAAGCATTTTCTAAGTCTCTCAATACTTTTATTCATATTTGTAAAAATCAGTTTTGCACAAAATGCCGTAGGTATATGGAAAAACCTAGACGATACCGATGGTAAGGAAAAATCACATATTGAGATTTATGAAGTTAATGGTAAATTGCGCGGCAAAGTGATAAAACTGCTTCCGTCAGCACATATTACCAAATGTGACCAATGTACTGGAGATAAAAAAGGAAAGAATTTAGTAGGAATGGATATCCTTTGGGACATGGTAAAAGTGGGCAATAAATGGGAAAATGGTGAGATTCTTGATCCTAAAAGTGGTAAAATTTATTCATGCAAAATCGAACTAGATGGTAAGGACAAATTGAAGGTTCGAGGATTCTTGGGTGTATCAATTTTTGGTAGAACCCAAACTTGGTATAAAGTGAAATAATTTCTTTGCTTACGCAATAAAATATCATATATTGATGTTATTTGCATAGATTTAATATTTTTTTCACCCTAAAATCTATTGCATGGCACATTGCTACACTGAAGACCAAATCATTCAATTCATATATAAAGAGTGCGACCTCTTCGAAAAACTCGAAATGGAATTTGCCATGGAGGATGATAGCACAATGATGGATTCTGTAAATGATTTTTTAATTGGATACAAGGCTTTACCGAAAGTCACTTTCAGCCCTAGAAAACAAACCCTCGATGCAATACTTTCCTATAGTGCTTCCGCCACTTACTGAGATAATTCATCAAAAGTTTGATACAATTTACTTTATTTAGTAAGTAGAATTGAACATGTACCGTAGAAAATCCATCTTGGGGTAATAAATTTATATTTCTAAAATGGTATATATCTCAAAAAACATGTATCATTGTATTAAATTTTCAAAGAATCAAAATCAATTATAAGCAATGAAATGGGAAGGACGTCGCCAGAGCGACAACTTAGAAGATAGAAGAGGTATGGGCAATACTGGAAAAGTGATAGCTGGTGGTGGAGCTTTAGGTCTTATATTTCTTTTAGTTCAGCTATTTTTAGGTGGAGATAGTGCCCAAGTAGCACAAGCACTAGAGAACCAATTGAACCAAAACACTCAGCAACAACAGACAGTTGAATTGACAGCTGAAGAAAAAGTTGTTGGACAATTTATATCGACTGTTCTAGCATCCACCGAAGATACATGGCATCGTATTTTTCGTGAAAAAGGAATGACATATCGAGAACCAAAAATGATCCTATTTAGAGATGTAATTCAGTCCGCATGTGGTGGTGCTAGTGGCAATACAGGACCATTTTATTGTCCAGGAGATGAGACGCTATATATGGATATGTCGTTTTTTAATACCTTGAGAGACCGATTTGGTGCTGAAGGTGGAGATTTTGCTATTGCTTACGTGATCGCACATGAGGTTGGGCATCATGTACAACATCAATTGGGTGTATTGGACAAGACCCAAAACATGAGAAGACAGCTCAGAGAAGCTCAAGGAAATCAAGTGCAAGTCGCCACGGAATTACAAGCAGACTTTTTTGCTGGTGTATGGGCGCATTACGAACAAAAATATCTAGAAGAAGGTGATGTTGAAGAAGCCATTAATGCAGCAGCAGCGGTAGGTGACGACAATATACAAAATGCTACTCAAGGATACACAAGACCAGAAACTTATACGCATGGCACATCCGAGCAGAGAATGAAATGGTTTACCAAAGGATTCAAAACCGGAGACATCGGTGCTGGAGATACCTTTGGAGAGTTGCTGTAAATTAACAGCTTTCGATTACAATATAAATAGCTATCTAAACTCCAAGAATTTTTTATGGTCAAACAACATTTGATCAATCTCCTCGTTATGAACATTAAATACTAAATGTTATGAGATATATTTACGTTATTATAGTCTTACTTGCTGGTCTTTGTGGGACTTATGCTCAGGAAAAGCAATACTCTATTAAAGATTTCTACTTGTATAAGAATGAACTGGGTATCAATGTTACTAATGTTTTAGGTAATTTGCTAAGCTTGAATCCTAATACCGATGATTCACCTTATGGCGTGACTTTTCGAAGACATTTCGGCAAATATTCTTTTCGTTCAGCATTCAATTTCAGTGTAAAAAATAGCCGCACTCAAGATTTTTCCCAAAATACTTTTTTTGAACGAAAGTTAAATATTTTTAATGCAGATTTGAGAGCTGGCTTGGAGTGGCATTTGGTACTAAGCAAAAGAATGATGTTTTCATATGGTTTTGATGTATTGGCAAATTACGGTAAAGAACAATCTGAAATTTTAGACTTTAATTTTAATGGTGCTACCTTTATCAACAAAATAAACAAAATAGGTGTAGGTACTGGCCCAATGGTAAGATTAGAATTTAAATTAACAGACCGAATCTTTTTTAGCTCCGAATGCTCTTTGTATGGATTTTATTCAAATTCTACACAATCGTTGATTACTAATGGTGTTGAAACAGACGAACCGGATAAATCTACTACCAATGTTGATCTAAAATTGCCACAAACCTTGTTCTTAAATATTGCATTCTGATGAGACTACTTATACTTCTTATAATTTTATGCAATACCGCCGTTTTGGGTATTGCTCAGACCGATAACGACAAAGAAAAGGTAACCGTTTATAATATTGAAGATTCATATGAGGATGATCCATATTATTGGTCATACACCAAAGAGATCGGAATCAATTTTACTCCTTTGATTTCAAAATTTGTTCCATTTAATCTTGGTGAAAATAACGCAGGAAATATAGGGCTCAGATGGAAAAAATATTATTCAAAAAGAGCCTTCCGACTTAATTTTGGTGCCGATATAAATTCTAAATCAATTAATTTAGGAAATGCTTTTGGGTACTTGGCTTTGGGAATTGAGACCCGGCATCCGATCACTAAGGATAAAAAAATCACCTATACCAGTGCCTATGATGTATTTTTCGAAGCACTCGATGAAGTAGCGAATTTTGGATTTTCTAAAGGTTATGGCCTTGAATACCACTTTGGAAAGCGAATATTTATTTCCACGGAAGCTGCTTTGCAAATTGCAACAAATACTGATGATGAAGAAAGTATTCTTATCAATTTTCAACTTCCAACGGCCATTTTTGTTAATATTAGGCTTTATTAGTGTTAAAATTTTACAAAGTATTGACAATCTCAAAGAATACACATATTTTTGAATCAAATTTTTAAAAATCAATTAGTTATGAAGACACTTAAATTTTTTCTATTTGCATTTGCAACTTTGCTAATATCGTGCGGCGATAAGGCTTTAATTGTGACAGAAGACGTAAAACCTACACTTCCAGCACAGCCATATGATTACGATAATCTTGCATTACCCGTCGGGACTGCACCTGCTGGATCTACTTTCAATCAATTCGAATTTATAAATGGTGTCCCTGTAGTTATTACTAAAAAAACAGAAATTACACCTTGGGGAGCAACTTTAGGTAGAGTTTTATTTTACGATAAGAAGTTGTCATTAAACAATACTGTGTCATGTGGTACATGTCATCATCAAGACAAAGGCTTTGCGGATGGATTAAGATTCAGTACTGGATTTGAAGGTAGAGTCACAACACGCAACAGTATGGCTATCACTAACCCGATCGTACAGAACAATTTGTTTTGGGACTCAAGGTCAAAAAACATCCACGAATTGTCGCTTCAGCCTGTACAGAATCACATCGAAATGGGCATGGAAAACTTGGATAATTTAGTCCAAAAAATCGAAAAAACCGATTATTATGCAGACTTATTCAAAAAAGCATATGGAAGTGAAGATGTCACAGCGGAAAAAATTTCTATGGCATTGTCACAGTTTGTAGGTTCGATTACAACCAACAGATCAAAACTCGACATAGGACAAACCAACAATTTTTCTAACTTTACAGAACTGGAAATGTTAGGAAAGAGTATATTCCACAGTGAAACAGGAAAATGCTCTGGATGTCATGGTGGCAACAACTTTAGTGCCCTCGATGGACCAAATGATCCTTATGGCGGCGGCGGAGGATCTATAAATAATAATGATTTGCGTGGAGCTACCAATATAGGCTTAGACCTTGTATATGCTGATAATGGCCTAGGTAATGGCAATTTCAAAATCCCTGGTCTTAGAAATATCGAACTCACTGCACCATATATGCATGATGGTAGATTTAGTACTTTAGAAGAAGTGATCGATCATTATAGTGAAGGTATAAAACCTCATAAGCACCTTGATGTAAAATTTAAAGACAACCTAGGTAATGTCAAACCATTAAAATTATCTTCTCTTGAAAAGAAAGC
>CALFYH010000243.1 GCA_937952155.1 uncultured Saprospiraceae bacterium | reverse complement strand
ATGCAGAACAAGAAAAATTAATGAAAGAATTGGATATAAGATCCTTCTATGAAGTTTGGGGTAACCTTAGGACTTGGAAGAGAGGATCAGACACTCTTAAAGTCGTTAATGACAAATTTAATGGAAAGTATATAAAATTCTTAAAATCGTTCAGCAAAGAAAATGTTAAGGTACAAAAATACGTATTTAGTTACGAAAACATTGGAGATATATCACCTACAATGATAGCCGATATTGTGACAAATTACAATGAATATGACATACGAGACGAAAGGATAAAACTGTTAATAGCTATTCATTATCTGACTCTTAATGAACGAAATAATATTCAAGAGATATTGAATTCAGCAAACAACAAAGGCTAATAGATACTTAATATCCAAAAACTTACCAGGCCTGAAAAACGACATTATGTGTTGGCAGAGAGTCTATCAAGCATCAGAGACTAAAGTCCTATCACTCCACCAATGGCTGTTTGACAGGTTTTACGGGCATAGCTGGCTTTCTTTGGAATTTGGCTTGCATATTGTTGTCGCCATAGATGGACGAGCCTACAAGAACCAAGGCGTCATTGGTTAGGATCGTCTGAAATTCTTGAGCTTTGATACGAGAATCTGCATCCAATAACAACATGATGTTTTTGTCCACATCGAAATGATATTTGCCTTGCCCTTTGATGACTTCGAAGTTTCCATATTCATATAGGTTATTGTCTTTAAAGTCAATCCAAAATCCATTCACATCCGTGCCAAATATCATTTTACTGCCTTTCAAAATGGCATCCACTACCCAAAGATCCTTATCCATTCCAGTAGCTATACCAGTTTTTAATTCTTTGATCCTATGTTCAAGGATTGGGCCAGCATTTGCTCTAGCCACTTGAGCCAAGCTATCCGATGTTTCCGACTGATTGGATAGCATCCATTTTTCTGATATTGGTAATACGACAGCACTTCCTTTGGAAGATGAACTCGAAGATGATGTTACTTGTTTACAACCTATAGCTATGGTAATAATTAGTAAAAGTAAATATCTCATTTTTATATTGTTTTACGATTGATTTTGAAAGTGAATAGGTGTATGTTCACATTTTAAATAAAAAAAATTATCTTTGATGTGTATATACCTTCTATTTTAATACAATGCAAAAGTAATGCTTGATAAGTTTTTATTATATATTAATGAGAGAAATTTAATTGATAATGGACAAAAAGTTTTATTGGCGGTTTCCGGAGGCATAGATTCTATGGTAATGGTTGATGTATTTTTAAAAGCACAATTTTCAATTGGAATTGCGCATATCAATCATAAGTTGCGTGGAGTTGAGTCAGATGATGACCAAAATTTTGTCGCTAATTTTTGTACCAAATATCAAATCCCATTTTATTTGCTGGAGTTGCCTGAAAATACATTTGACATAGGAAATCTTCAAGATAAGGCCAGAAATCTTCGCTATGAATGGCTACAAGACATCGCATTGCAACACAAATATGATTTGATAGCTACAGCACATCATTCTTCCGACGAGGTAGAGACTTTTATGATCAATTTGATGCGTGGTGCAGGTCTGAGTGGTTTGGATGGCATACCTGTTCGCAGTGGCAATATCATCAGGCCTTTGCTTTTCGCGAGTAAAGAAGATATACTACAATATGCGATGGATCATGCTGTACAGTATAGAGAAGATAGCAGCAATGCCACATACAAATACCTTAGAAATAAAATTAGGCACAATGTATTGCCAGTGCTTTATGCTACCGATGTCAGGTCTAAATCTGGGATTCTAAAAAGCATCAATAATCTACAACAAACAGAAAATTTACTCACTTTCTTATTGAAACAATATACATACGAAATAGTCACTGTCAGTAATGGTTTAACGGAGATTTCACTGGAACCGATTGTGTCAAGTGGAGTAGGCACCAGTTTATTGTTTGAAATCATAAAGCAATTTGGATATAACAAAGAGCAATGTCATGATATATTAAATAGTTTTGCAATCAATGGCAATAGATATTTGACCACCGAATATGAAGCTATCATCCATAGAAAAAAATTGATCATCCGAAAATTAATAGAAATACCAAAATTCCAACCCATAAAGATCGAATCTTTCCCGATAGAGTTTTTGTGGTATAACCATTTGTATAGGTTGGAAATTGCCGATGTACCCAAAGACCTTCTGGGATGCAATAATGTATTTTACCTTAGCGATGATATAGAATCACCGGTTGTTATAAGACAAAAGGATGCTGAAGATAAGATTATGCCTTTGGGTATGAGAGGTAGATCCCAAAAATTGTCAGATTACCTCAATAATCGCAAAATGTCACTATTTGAAAAGGAAGAAGTTTTAGTAATTGAAGCGAATGGAGCTATAAAGGCTGTATTGATGGTTGGGATTTCAGATCGTGCGAGAATAGATCATGATGCAAAAACTTGTATAAAAATTACAAAAACACCAGCAGTAGGAGAGGATTAGTCTATTTTCAAAAAGTCTTTTTATTTGTTACTCTCTTGAAGTTAGAAAATAGCCGAATGAATCAATTTCTTCACCCGGCTATTGTTAAAATTTTTAATCTACTTTAAAGATATCTGGTGACATTTCTTTATTGATCGCAACATTGGTTGCTTCCATCACAAGCGCCGTAGGCATTACTCCACTTATAGAACTAGTATGTGGAATCATAATACCATCAACTGCTTTATAATCTTTAAAATCAATGGTCATTGTCATCTTTTCACTAGCGCTTACTGTGCGCATTAGCAATCCTGATTTTACATCATAAAATTCAGTGGTTTGTTTTTCCATTGGATCTGTCACAACCAATTTATAACAATTAGTACCTTCTACATTTTCAATGCCTTTGAGTTCCATTTTGTATCCAGTGGTATTATATCTAAGTTGTTCAAACAAGATGGCTTGCTTTTTGATTTCGGCCAATTCACTGCCTTCTGTCAAGATCTTATTTTTGCCCATTTGACCTACAGATGCTTTGACGCCATTATATTTCTGCTCTTGAACTACCATGCCCATCATTTGCATCTTGCTTGCATACTTGTCAGGAGCCATTTGGTATGTTTCGAATGACGCTTCTTGTCCCATCATACTTGCCTTCATACCTAATTGCAAAGTCTTTACTGCTTTCAATTTTTCAGATCCACCAAGTGCCTCGATGTAATCTTCAATCACGCTTTGTGCTGTGATGTCTGCCGATAAAGCTACATTGTTGGTTTCTATTTTTTTGCCAAAAGCATCATAAAAATCTAACTCGCCATCTGCATCAAATTTCTTCAATTTGTCTGCTACATTATCTTTGTTACCTACAACTACGATGTTACAATTTTCAGGTCTAATGTATTTTGAAGCCATTGCCTGAATATCTGCTACGGTTACAGCATCTACATTTTTCAAATAATTATTGTAATAATCTTTTGGCAAATTGTAACGGAAAGTATTGAGTGCGAAATTTGCAATAGTCTGTGGAGACTCAAGTGAACGCCCAAAATTACCTGCTGTACTGCTCTTGGCAAGTTTTAGATCTGACTCACTTACAGGCTCTTTTACGATTCTGTTCATTTCATACAAAAATTCGGTCACAGAACTATCAGTCACTTCATTTCTTACACTGGCAAAGGCATTAAAATTACCTAATAATTTGTCTGTAGAGATATTTGATCTTGCGCCATATGTGTATGCTTTCTTTTCTCTAAGATTTTGCATCAATCTACCACTAAATATACCACCTCCAAGGATAGAATTCATCAAACTGGATTTGATTGCATCTGCACTTCCTGGTTTCATATCTACTGGATAAGAGATATTAATGACAGATTGAACAGCACCATCTTTATTACCGAAACGAACTTGGGCACCTTTAACTGGTGCAGGTGCAGTATAGCTGAATGATGGAATAGTACCTTTTTCCCACTTGCTAAAATATTTGTTCGCCTGTACCTTTGCTTCATCAGGCGTAATATCTCCAACGATGACTAGATAAGCATTATTGGGTTTGAAGTAAGTGTTATAATATTTTACGCAGTCATCTACCGTGATATTTTTGATGGTCTCATCTGTCTGCACTTCGCCATAAGGATGATTGCTTCCAAAGTTCACAATACTTCGTATATTGCTTGCGATGGCTTCAGGATTGGTTTTGGAAGATGCCAAATTTGATGCTGTTCTCTTACGTACTTTTTCAAATTCTTCTTTCGGAAAAGTAGGATTGTACAACACATCTGTCATGATTTCGAGCAATTTGTCTCCGTGCTTTTTGAGTGAACTAGCAAAGATACCTGAAGCCGAAGTACTCAAATCTGCACCTATGAAGTCGATTGACTCATCAATCTGTGCCTTAGTCCTATTTTTTGTACCTTTATTGATTAGTTCACCAGCAAAACTGGTATATCCTGCTTTGTCACCTTCGATAAGCGCTTCATTATTGAGCGAAAGCTGATAAGATACTTTTGGTAATTTATGGTTTTCTACTACGATGACCTTCAAACCATTCGCAAGGTCAAAAGATGAATATGCACCCAATTGAATGTCTCTTGCTGGTGCTGGTGCTGGTGCCATTTTACGCCAAGATTTGTCCACCTGGTTTTGTTGGACATTACTTGTCGTTTCTATTGTTTTTTTAGCACATTGGGTGAAAAAAAATATTACGCTGAATGCAAAAATTAATTTCTTCATTATGTATTGTTATTATTATACTAATTAAAAAAGTGTTGAATAAAATTATGGATTTACAGGCTTTGGCAAATAATGAAGTACCACTCTGTTATTATTGTTGTAATATTTAATGGCTGCATTTTTGATGTCATCCTTCGTTACAGCAAGATATCTTTGCAATTCAGTATTGATAAGATTGGCGTCACCATAATACATTTTATAATTTGCCAATGACTCTGCGATACCTGCTACTCTTGAATTGGAAGTCACAAAGTCATTTTCTACCTGATTTCTCAATTTTTGAAACTCTTCGTCGCCGATAGGTTCTGTTTTTATACGATCGATTTCCGCTGTGATAGACTTTTCTGCATCAAGTACATCAGTACCCATACTACAAATACCATATGCGATAGAGACACCTGGATCTTCGAGATCAAGTGGGAAATTTCCTACAGCAACTGCTTTTTGCTGGTCATCCACTAAGGCACGCTGTAATCTTGAAGATTCACCTTGAGAAAGTAATGTGCCCAGCATAGAAACTGCATAATATTCAGGTGTGCCAGCTGCAGGAATACGATATGCCATAAGTACTGCTGGAAGCTGGATATTGTCATAAAATGTATCTCTCACTTCTCCGCCCAATGCAGGCTCTACTACTGTTGGTCTGTAGATTGGCTTCATACTTTTTGGTATGGTTGAGAAGTATTTGGTAACCAATGCTTTAGCGTTTTCATAATCTATGTCTCCCGCTATAGAAATGATGGCATTATTCGGTACATAGAAGTCCTTATAGAAGTTTTTATAGTCTTTCTCTTCTGCTGCATCTAAGTGTGCCATAGAACCAATTACTGGCCATTTATATGGGTGCGTTTTATAAGCGCGTTTCATGATTTGTTCTAAAAACGAACCATAAGGTTGATTGTCAATACGTTGTCTTCGCTCTTCTTTTACTACTTGTCTTTGGGTCTCAATACCTACATTTTCTACTTTTGCATGGAGCATTCTTTCTGATTCGAGCCAAAGTCCTAATTCAAGTTGGTTGGATGGTAAAATCTCAAAGTAATACGTACGATCCATAGACGTGTTAGCATTAAGCGTGCCGCCTGCTTTTTCTATGTATTTGTCATACTCTCCACGACCTATATTTTCTGAACCTTCGAACAATAGGTGTTCAAAAAAATGTGCAAATCCTGTACGATCGGGATTTTCATTTTTCGATCCCACATGATACATTACAGATACTGCAACGATCGGAGTGCTTTTGTCCTGATGAAGAATGACATGAAGTCCGTTATCCAAGGTGAATTCCTGAAAGTTGATCTTATTCAACTGGGCCTGAGCCATTGAAATCCAAGTCAACAGGAAAACTGGTATTAAAAATCTGTTCATTGAAAATGTTGTTTTTATGTATCAAAAAAAATTTGTCCAAAATTAGAATTAAAATAAAAATGGAGGCAAGGCAATATACCAAACCACCATTTTTATAGATTAAAATACTTTAAAATGTATCCAATATTACATTTTAACGAGTTTTACAGAAGATGACTTTTCTCCTTTTATTACTTTGATGATATATACACCATCGTTGAAATTAGAAAAATCGATTGTATTCGTAAACGGTGATTTGCTTACCAATTGTCCATTGATGTTATATAATTCTAATACTTCTGGTTGAGCTAAGGTTGATATAGTGATTACATCAGAAACTGGATTTGGTGAAACTGATAAAGTAGCATCCAATTCTAAGTCTTTGCTTGCTGATGAAGCAACAAAATCTGTATAGTAATTTGGCTGAATTTGATATCCATCTGCAAAAGGTGCAGAGGTAGTCGGCGAAAATTGAGTCAAGATGCCAGTCACATTGAATGTGGTTCCTGCAGGAAGTGACAAAGCATATGCATCAGTTACATTTGCCACCCTTACAGTAAAATTGTTGGTTCCGTCTGTCATTGCCAGATTAAATCCAGAACCAGTTCCCGTCCATTGTGTTGGATCTACAAAACTTACATTCTTAATTTGAACGTAGGAAGACTCATCATTTTCAGATAGATTTGTTAATACTTTGGGTGTTACTAGGGCTTTGTTATTAGCAAGTATTTTTAGAGAATCTACTGTCAATTGCGATAGACCTCTGAATTGTGAAACAATACCTTTTACTTGTACTTCGTCGCCTTCCTTTACAGTATATCCAAAGTTGTTGTTAGAATTGAATACTCCGAATCCTTTGTTTTGTTCATCAATTATAGTGAACTGCAAGCCTGCTGGTCTGAAATTGATACCATGTATTACGCCTTTGATAGTACATTTGATGCCCAAGGAATCTGCTACACCATCAGCATTCACACCTTTAAGTTGTGAGATTGTACGGTTTGGATAAAGGTCAACTACCACTGGTGCTTTGACTGTCACTGTTCCTACCATACCCAATGATGCATGTGGATCACATTGATAATCATATTTACCTGCTTTAGTAAATTTAAAATCATAAGTCCAAGCAGCGGATGAAGCAGCACCATTACCAAAGCTCTCTGGATTATTAGGGAAAGTTGCTTGACTACCATTTATATTGTGACTTCCGCCTTTGTTTTCCCATCTCACCGTTTGATTCACATCTATAGTGATATCTTTAGGAGTAAAGACATTAGAAGATACTTCTATTATATAATCAGCATGTGCCACACATTCAGTGATAGAGTTGGCAGCTCCTGGAGTACCGAATATCTTTTTACTATTCAGCTCCACGCCAAAGTCATGCAACGATGCTTTCCAATTGCTACCTACTGAAGGATCTGCGGCCAAGTCACATATTTCGATCGATGCTCCGCCGCCGTCTGTACCTTCTGCAAATGTAGGCCACGGTACGATTTTCTCATACTTAAAAGACATCTGAATGTTGCCGCTAACATCTACGATTTCAAGGATTTCACCGCTATTAGATAATGTGTTGCTTGTTGATAATGGATTTGTTGGACTCCATTCCAAGGCATTTATTTTATAAACTGCGTTGAAAGCTCTAGCATGTTTTACTATCAACAAATATTTATGACTGCCTAATGTAGTATCTGGAAAGGTAAAATCTACACCTTTACTAAATTTATAATCCTTAAGATTTACACCAGCACTACCAGCATTGTAAATCTCTATGTATTCCAAAGAATCCGTTCCAGATTCAGGTGGATTGTAGGAAATTTCGGAAATAACTATTTGGCCATAGGAAGTAAAAGTAACCCACAAAACAGCCATCAATAAGGT
>CALFYH010000242.1 GCA_937952155.1 uncultured Saprospiraceae bacterium | reverse complement strand
ATTAGCTCGCTTATTGATGATATGATTTCTTGTCTTCTCTGATTGAATCTTACAAATCCAATAAAAAATCAGAATCTTATCGATTTACATACATCACTTCCTTCACAGCTTTTATAACCTTAGCTGGAGTAGGAAGATATTCATCCAAAAACGTAGGCGCATAAGGCAGAGAAGTATCTGCAGAATTGACTCTAGTTATAGGAGCATCTAGATAATCGAAAGCATATTTTTGCATTTCGTAAGCTATCTCTGATGAAACACCAGAAAACGGCCATGCTTCATCCACGACAACCATTCTATTGGTTTTCTTGACCGAAGCTACTAGTGTTTTATAATCTAGTGGTCGTATCGTCCTCAAATCTATTACTTCGGCAGATATACCTTCTTTTTCCAATTCGATGGCCGCTTCTTTTGCTACTTCGATCATTTTATTATAGGAAACAATCGTGACATCTGTGCCTTCTCTTTTAATTGCTGCTTTGCCTATAGGAACTAAATATTCACCATCAGGCACTTCACCTTTCAATCCATACATCACTTCAGATTCCATGACACAAACAGGATCATTGTCCCTGATAGCAGATTTAAGCAATCCTTTGGCATCAGCTGGATCTATACAGGAAATCACTTTAACACCTGGAATATTGGCCATCCAACTTTCAAAAGTTTGCGAATGTTGTTGTGCTAATTGTCCTGCTGATCCAGATGGACCTCTGAAAACTATTGGACAATTAAATTGACCAGCAGATTGTGACAATGTTTTTGCAGCATTATTTACAATCTGGTCAAATGCCAAAACAGCAAAATTCCAAGTCATAAATTCTACAATCGGTCGTAAGCCATTCATAGCAGCTCCGACACCTATACCAGCGAATCCTAGTTCAGCAATCGGTGTGTCGATAACTCTTTTTGGTCCGAACTCTTCGAGCATTCCTTTACTTACCTTATATGCACCATTATACTCAGCTACTTCTTCACCCAAAAGGAAAACACTTTCATCTCTGCGCATCTCTTCGGACATAGCTTCACCTAATGCCTCTCTTAATGTCAATATTCTGGACATACTTTTATATTTTGACTATGCTTATTTTTGCGCAAATGTAATAAATTTAATACATAAAAGGTTTAAGAAATTGTCAAATCTTATCGTAGAAACATTTTTGGAATTATTGTCTGTATGCTGTTATACAAAAATTGTACCTTTGCCAGCATTATGCTTCGAAAGTTAGAGATTCAAAATTATGCCATCATTGACAAGTTGGAAATTGATTTCCCGACGGGTCTTACCATTATTACAGGAGAAACTGGTGCTGGAAAATCCATTTTATTAGGTGCATTGGGCCTCATCATGGGTAAAAGAGCCGATACCAAGGTACTTTTTGATCAAGATAGAAAGTGCTTTGTTGAAGCTATTTTTTCCATAGCTGATTATCAATTGCATGATTATTTTACAGAAGAAGGATTAGGTTATGATGATGAATTAATTATTCGTAGAGAGATTGCTCCTGGTGGTAAAAGCCGTGCTTATATTAATGATTCTCCTGTTACCCTGGATATTTTGACTACATTGACAGAAAGTCTCATCGATATTCATCAACAATTTGACACACTTGACATCCAAAAACCAGTATTTCAGTTGCGGATAATTGATGCCCTTGCGGGAAATAAAAATGTATCGGATCAATATTCTAATCTCCATAAAGATTATCGACAGACCATTCAAAAATTGGAGCTTCTGAAAGAAAAAAACAGAAATGCTCAACAGGAAATTGAATTTTTGAATTTCCAGATTGCAGAGTTCGATCAGGCAGATCTAAAACCTAATGAGCAAGACGAACTGGAAATGCAGTTGCAAAAACTTACTTCAGCCGAAGACATAATTAAAAACTGTTCTGCCATAGTTTTAGCTGTGGAAGAAGGAGAAAATGCTATTTTAGGCCAACTCCAATTCGTCTCGAACCAGTTTAGCTACATAAAAAATCTGGATAAAACTTTTTCTGACATTTATGATAGATTGTTGTCGGTACGTGAGGAATTGATGGATATTGCCAAAGATGCTTCTCGTATCACGGATGCAACAGAATATGACGCAGCTGCCATAGAAAATGCCACAGCAAGACTGAATATCATCAACAGACTTCAGAAAAA
>CALFYH010000241.1 GCA_937952155.1 uncultured Saprospiraceae bacterium | reverse complement strand
AATTTTCGCTTTTTGACGATTTTTATATTGGTGTGGCTTAGTGCACATCAGGCAAAAAGTCAAAACTTTTATTTTAAAGCTCATTTTGGGGCGATGTATTATCAAGGAGACTTGGCACCTAAACCATTGGATTTGAGTTTTGGGCCTGGAAATCTATGCTGGGGAATTTCGGGTGGATATGGTATTAATGATTGGGCTACGATCCATACAAGATTTATGATAGGCCGATTGTCTGGCGATGATGCATTTGCTGATGACATAGGCAGAAAACAAAGAAATCTAAGTTTCGCTTCACCACTTTACGAATATGGGCTTTATACAGATCTCCTTGTAAATCAAGTATGGAAAGGTTTGAATAAATACAAAATAAAATTATACATTACAGCAGGGCTAAACTATATCCAATTCGATCCGCATGCTTACTATAATGGTGCTTGGGTACGATTACAGCCTTTAGGCACTGAAGGTCAAACAATACCAGGATCAGGTAAGAAACCTTATTCGCTTTCTAGTATTTCTAGATTTTATGGACTTATTGTAGAATTTGACTTGTCAAAGCGTTTGTCATTTGGAATGGAAGTTAGTCCACGTAAGGCATATACCGACTATCTCGATGATGTGAGCGGTACTTATATAAATTATGATGAAATGGTCGCTGCTGGGAATCCACTTGGCGCTGCGCTTGCTAATAGAACAGGAGAATATCTGAATACTGGACCAGTATCAGTGCCTACAGGTGCTGGAAGAGGCAGAGCCGATAAACTAGATTGGTACACACATTTTGGCTTGTATTTCAAGTATAGATTGGGCAAAGGTAAATTTGTACCCGCATTCAACTTGCCTGATGATTCATTGCCAAAAGAAGAGGTTGAACAAAAACTGTGATGTAATCCTCCAAAATTCATTACCTTTGCGGTATGAGACAAGAAAAACCCATAATGCACGGCCTGAAGGTGATACATGAAGACAATCACCTGATTGCAATCAATAAACCTGTTGGCGCCTTAGTGCATGGTGATGAAACCGGTGACGAAACACTTGCCGATGCAGTAAAACAATATATAAAGTTGAGGTATAACAAACCTGGTGACGTTTTTCTTGGCGTGATTCATCGCTTAGATAGACCTGTGAGTGGCGTCGTTATTTTTGCTCGCACATCCAAAGCATTGGCAAGGATGAACAAGATGCTGCAAGAAAAAACTATTACTAAAAAATACCTAGCTATTGTATCTATACGACCTGAAGAACTAGAAGGCACACTGACACATCACCTTACTAAAGATGAATCAAAAAATATTGTAAAAGCATACACATCCAAAAAACCTGGGTCCAAAGAAGCAACACTCAGATACAAACAATTAGGTGAGTTGGATGGCAAAGTCTTATTGGAAGTAGAGCCACTTACTGGAAGACCACATCAAATCAGGGTACAGTTGTCCAAAATAGATTGCCCTATCGTGGGTGATTTAAAATATGGTGCCGAATATCCGCTACCTGATAAGTCTATTGCATTACATTGCAGAGAGATGTCATTTATACATCCTGTGACACTCGAACACGTCACCATCAAAGCGTTTCCACCTTCTACTTTCCCTTGGAATACATTCCCACGATAAGATTATCCAAAGTATTTCAAGTCATCAGAATCAAGTAGATAAATCCTAAAGCAATTCGATAATATCCAAATGGTTTGAAACCATATTTGTCCACAAGATTTAGAAATATCTTTACGGCAAACCAAGCTGATATAGCTGCCAACACCAAACCAATGCCTAATAATTTCCATTGTTCGGCAGTAAAATCTATTGGTGTCTTGAGCAAGTCGTAGCCTGTAGCCGCAAACATAGTGGGAATCGCCAAGAGAAATGAAAACTCGGTAGCTTGCTTTTTGTCTAATTTATTGAATACACCTCCGACTATGGTTGCTGCAGCTCTTGATGTGCCAGGGATCATTGACAAACACTGTACAAGTCCGATGTAAAAGGCATTTTTTATGGGAATATTTTCCAAAACATCTACCTGAGAGGCCTTAGCTTGTACTTTATTGTCCACCCAAATCAAGATAATACCACCCACAATCAGTGAAACAGACACAACTACATCATTAAACAAATACGCTTTGATAATATCATAAGCCAAAAATCCGATAATGGCAGTAGGTATAAATGCCACCAACAATTTTATGTAAATATCAATACCTTGAAAAAATCGTTTGATGTACATGAGTGCTATGGCCATGATTGCACCCAATTGAATACAAATTTCGAAGGTTTTGACAAATTCATCATCGTGGATTTGCATGGCTGATGATGCAAGAATCATATGACCCGTAGATGAAACAGGAAGAAACTCGGTAAGTCCTTCGATGATAGCCAAGACGATGGTATTCCAAATATTCATACATTGATTTTATTGAAGCTGCAAAGGTATTGTATTTTTGTCGGACAACTCAATATTTTAAGGATAGATTCCCCACTCACCGTAGCACCGTCACATCGCCAGACAAGGTCGAAGTATCGCCATCGGGTGAAATGATATTAAGAAAGAAAAGGTCCGTTGTATTTTAATATGGAGGTGAAAATTGAAGGTATCAATTTGATTTTACTTTCTTTTCTTTTGTTCACGCCTTGCGTGACTGGCATTAATACAAAAGAAATAAACTTGTCATGTCTTTAATGTGAAAATCAAGGCTGTAAGGAATGTGCCTAAAATCAAAATCTAAACCGTGAATTTAAAAAACTCGCCATTCAGTTTTGTGCTTCATATTGATATTCGTTGAACTTACGTTAATTTTTACTCGCATCTAACATTCCTTCGGCTCATACAGTTTTAAATTCTAAACGGTTTTGTTTCTTGATTTTTTAACGGCAAATTCCTTAAGGCCGATCCAAAAACACCTAAACACAAAGCTCCCCACTCACCGTACCACCGTCACCTCACCCGACAAGGTCGAAGTATTTATTTTAAGAAAAAATAGGTCGTCCAATATTTTTAATCCATCAATTACGCCTAGGAAACCATATCATATTAAATATAAATTCAATAATACAGGGTAAAAACCCAAATCATCTTATCTTTGCCCAAATAATTATGGTATGTTTTCTGATATTTTGATTACGCTTGGCTTGGTTTTTCTAAATGGCTTTTTTGTTGCAGCCGAATTTGCCATCGTCAAAGTAAGGGCTTCTCAGCTCAAGGTCAAGGCCGATGAAGGAAGCAAACCAGCGCAATTGTCTTCACATATTGTCAGTCACCTTGATGGGTATCTGGCTGCGACTCAGCTTGGTATAACGTTGGCCAGTCTTGGACTCGGTTGGGTAGGAGAGCCTGTTGTCTCCAAAATCATTCTCAATATTTTTGATCTCACAGGTCTGACTATTTCACCAGAAATGGCACACAATATCGCATTGCCTGTTTCATTTGCCATCATTACCGTCTTGCACATCGTATTTGGCGAACTAGCACCCAAGTCATTAGCTATCCAAAAACCAGAAACTACGACCTTGGCGATTGCGTATCCACTCAATTTATTTTATTATATTTTCAGACCGTTTATTTATATATTGAATGGATTTGCCAATGTAGTACTCAAGATATTTGGTATAGAAGCCGTACATGGTGCAGATGTACATAGTTCTGATGAGCTGAAATATCTGATCAAGCAAAGCAATGAAAGCGGCACCATCGTAAATACCAACTACGAAATCATCCGCAATGCCTTTGATTTTGGTGATCGTACCGTCAAACAAATCATGGTGCCGAGAAATCAAGTGACGGCTATAGATATCAATAGATTTGATGACAATGTATTGAACAAAATTATCGAAGATGGCTACTCCAGGATTCCATGTTTTGAAAATAATATAGATAATGTCATAGGCTTAATATACATCAAAGACATGCTTGCCAAAAGAAATGCCGATGTGTCAATAGACATTAAATCCCTTATAAGACCAGTCATTTTGACACTTGAGACTAGGAAAATAGGCAGTCTCATGAAGGAATTTCAGCAAAAACATATCCAATTGGCGATAGTGGTAGATGAGTTTGGTGGTATGGAAGGCATCGTCACTATGGAAGATATAGTGGAAGAATTGGTCGGCGAAATCCAAGACGAATATGATAACGAAATACCATTTGTAGTCAAAAAAGATGAAAAAACTTATGACGTCATAGCTACCGCCAATCTAAATGATATCAATGAATTTTTACCTTACGCCATCGAAGGCCACGAAGATGTAACATCTTTGGCTGGCATCATCATCATGAAATTGGGTAGAATACCAGCCGTTAACGAAAAAATCCGCTTGGATGAGTATGAAATCACCATTCTAAGTCGAGTAAAAAATTCAATAAGTTTGGTGCAACTGGTGACTGTTTGATGCAGGTTTTATATTTTTTGATAATAAGTAGTTATAAGCTCCAGTGAATTGCTGTGGAAGCTGTTTGCCCGTTTGTAATCGTCCAAGTTGCTAGCAACAAAATAATATAAAAATACTTCATCTAAATTAATTTGCTATTATCTTGGTTACTTAACATCTTTCAAAAATAGATAATTTTCCCATGTCGAAAGACTTTTATGACGCTTAAGTTCGACATGTTTTTTCTGAATAATAGTACAAATTTATCAATCTTTAGTATGAAAGACTCTTAAGCATTAGGAATAATATCAATGAATCCAAGAATATACATAACAAAGGACTAATTTTATGTTTTGCGGCCTTAAAGAATGTGCCGTTAAAAAATCAATAAACAAAATTGTTAAGAATTTAAAACTGTATGAGCCAATACGAATGTTAATATCGAGCATTTATTAACGAAAGTTCATGAAATATCAAAACGATGCACTAAAGTGAAAGGCGAGTTTTTTAAATTCACAATTTTGGTATTGATTTTAGGTGCATTTTTTAAAGCCTTGATTTTTTGTTTCTTTTGTATTAAGACAAAAGAAAAGAAAGTAAAAACAATGTGAAGAGTCCAATATATCATTCTAAATTCCAATTATTGTTGTAATCAGCTAAGTGTGACTATGCATCACATTTTTCATTCCCTAAATTAATGTTAAAAAAAAGTTATTCACCTTATTGAAAAAAACTAAAAATCGTTGTCCCGTAGTTCCGTTCTTCTGTATAGCGTGTATGCTGCTTGAAATTATGGTTGGGATTGTGTTCTAGCACAAAAAGGCCATCAGCCGCTAAGGTATTATATTTGAAGATTTCGTCAGGAATGGTATTTAGATTGGGCAGCGGATAAGGTGGCCCAGCAAATATATAATCAAACTGTCGGACATTGTGTTGCAAAAACTTAAATACATCCGACTTGACGATGATTATTTTATCTTCTATGTTTAGGTCCTTGGCAGTCTTGGTCACAAAGGCTATACATCCTGGAAATTTATCGACATAGGTCACATCATCGCAACCTCGGGATATGAATTCATAAGAATGGTTGCCCGTACCACCGAAGAGATCGAGCATCGCTGTAGTTTCAAAATCTATTTTATTGTTGAGAATATTAAAAAGGCCTTCTTTGGCAAAGTCTGTAGTAGGTCTTGTAGGCCAGTTTTTGGCTGAGATCGGAAGAGCACACGTCTGAACTCCAGTCACTGACCACTATCTCGT
>CALFYH010000240.1 GCA_937952155.1 uncultured Saprospiraceae bacterium | reverse complement strand
ACAGTCAGTTGTAACAAGTATTTTGACGAACGAACCTTTTAATTGGCTTATTTGTGAAGGTTCATCTGAGAAAATTTATTTTGAAAAATATTTTGCTGACATTAAGAAGGATAAAAAACTAAGAATTATACCAGTTGGCGGTGCTACTGAAATCAAACGAATCTATAATAATCTTCAAGTTGCTTATGAAGATTTCAAAAAGGAAATTCAAGGCAAGGTTATTTTGGTCTCGGATACAGATGCGGAGTTAGTTCAGTATCCTACAAGAGACGAACTAAAAAATCTACTTTGTTTTCGCATCGTAAATATTGAGAAAGATAAAAAGACAGTTTTAGTCAAAATAGATTCTAATCCAGTTTCACCCAAAACAGAAATTGAAGATGCCCTAAATGGCAAACTTTTTTTTGAGACACTTTTAGAATTTAGAGAAACATTTCCTGAATTGGAAAATATTATTGAAGATATTAGCGAGCCAACAGAAGAAGCAAGCTATTATGCTTTAGACCTTTCATTAAGTAAGCAAAAGATACTAGAGAATTTTTTCAATGCAGGAAACAATAAATTTGATTTTGCGAATAAATATGTTTCAAAAATAAATGATGAATATATTGTTCCTGACTGGATAGACAATTTAAAAAAACTATATTGAAAACAAGAAAAACTTCACATAATACCTAGGATATCGTTTACCTTGAGTTATCGAACAAAACTCTACCACCTACCTCTCCCACTTTCCCCAAAAAAGCCCAAAATCCAACTCTATCCCACCTTCTTCTCTTTGGAATCGTTTCCAAAATATGGAATTTAATCACTCTTTCCATTTTATAACTCATTGTATTACTGCATCTTGCGTTTTGGCACGTCCTTAGTATATAGCATAGCAACAAAATATATGTTGTAATGCTCAATACAAAAAAAATCTTTGTCGTAGATGATGATATCTTCACATCAGCCATCTTCAAGCAACACTTGCAAAACCTAGGGTATGATGATATCACATGCTTCTCTAGCGGTACACTTTGTCTCAATCATCTCCAGGAAAGACCTGATATTATCCTGCTTGATCACGAGATGGGCGATTTGACTGGCTTTGATGTTTTGATAAAAATAAAACGTTTCGATCCCAATATCTATGTCGTGATGGTATCTGGACAGGAAGATATGATGACGGCCATAGACTCGCTCAAGTACGGCGCTTTTGACTACATCATCAAGGGCGAGGACACCACATACAAGATCACCAAGGTCATGGAAAGGATCGGTGAAATCCATCGTCTGATCGAGCAGAAAAAAAACAACCCATTTAATAAACTTTCAAATCTACTGACCAGTGTATTTTTCTAAATATCTCGTATATCTAAGCATCATCATTTTATTGAGCTCGTGCAAGACCCAAAATCTATTTCACGACCAGCCCGATAAAAAACAAGCAGCCCTTGTCCTTGACAGTATATTCTTATACAAGCCTGATTATCAGCATATCATCACCACAGACAATAAAGTTAATATCAGCGTTTGGGGACAAGATGAGCTGAGTATTGGTTCGGTATATGGTATCTACAATTCTAATGAAGTATATGGCAAGTGGCTGCTCGTAGATGCGAATGGCAATATAGAAATCCCCAAAATAGGTACGATGATGGTCAGAGGCATGACCATTCCGGCGCTCAAGGATAGTATCAAAAGCGTCATCAGTCAGTGGATCGTAAATCCGATTGTCGATGTCAAGGTGATGAACAAGGAGATCACGTTGCTCGGTGAGTTCAGAAATCCTGCCGTCATCCATGTGGATAAAGACAATAATTCACTTTTGGAATTGGTTGCCAAAGCAGGTGGATTTGAGTATTATGCCAATCTAAAAAGTATAAAAGTCCTACGTCAGGATGGCCAGAAAGTAAAAATAGCCAATATAGATTTGACCATTGCTTCTGATGAAGGTACACGCAATATCCAACTACGTCCAGGTGACATCATCATCGCACCATCGAAGAAAAACAAAGAGTTTGACAAACGAATTTCTACCATCATTCCGATCGCAACGTCGGCCACATCTGCAGCCATTTTGATCGGCGCATTCTAAATTCAGGTGATTCCAGATTCTGTACTCATGTCTGTAATCTGGAATAAATATTCATTTCCCATTTCTTAATATTTTGATTATCAATATGTTAATTAGTGGCATATTAATCGTATTATTCAAACCATATTTAGATAACATTTCCAAATCATGCAAGAAAGCCTTAAAATATTAAAACCATATCTCCGAGGATTGCCCATCATTATCTTATGTATGTTGGCCGGGATCTGGATAGCAAAAAAGTATCTTTCCTACTCGACACCGATGTACGAAAGCACTACCAAACTCAGGCTGGCTGATGTAGGCGAAAGTGTGACAGGCGCCAACTTGTTTAAGGACTTGGATGTATTTGCTAGTGCCAATAAAATAGCAGCAGAAATAGAAGTCATAAAATCTCATGTCCTGCTAGAAAAAGTAATAGACAAGCTTGGCTATACCGTAGCATTGTATCGCAAAGGTGATATCAAAAATACCGAACTCTACAGCGATACACCTATCAATATCCAATCGGCTCTCGATGATGAGAAATGGTATGGAAAAGATTTTATCATTACAGTTACTGATACTTTACATTACACATTGCTTTTACCAGATAATGGTGGCTCACTTAATGGCAAGATGGATGAAAGTCTCGTCTTCGATGGCGGCAAAATCCTTATTAGTCTCAATAGGGAATGGCTGCAGCACAAAACCAATCCACACATTTTGGATTCCTACATTTACCAAATAAAAAATAAAGAAACGATCATTCAAAATATCCTTACAAATCTGGATGTCACGTCTGTAGATAAGGATGTACCTGTCATACGCATCAGTTATAAAAGTGCAGTACCGCAAAAAGCAGCAGTTTTCGTCAATGCGCTTGCCGAAGCGTATATCGAAGATTATATCAATATCAAATACCAAGCTGCAGAAACGACGTCCCGATTTCTCAATCGCAGAATAGATGAGGTGACCAAAAAACTGAGCAATTCCGAAAACTCCATACAAGGATACCGAGATGAAAAAAACATCATCAATATTCGTCAAGAAACAGAAACCGATCTACGCAAGATATCGCAACTCAAAATCCAACAGACGAATGTAAAAATGAATCTGGAAGCGATCCATGAGCTGGACGAATACATCAAAAATGGTAAAGAAAATTTTCTTGACTTGGCTCCAAATTTTGAAGCATTTACGGATTTATTGTCTACAGAGATGGTCAAAAAAATCAAACAGCTCCAAGGCGAAAAAAAAGACCTCCTGCTGACCTACACACCGAATGATGACAGAGTAAAAGTGGTGGATAAAAAATTGAAAGACCATACAGACTACTTGGTAGAAAGTATTCAAAACACCAAAAAAAGCCTAGAAACGAAATACAAAAATCTGATCACAGACATCGATGAAGCCGAAAAAGTATTCATTGGCTTACCTGAAAAAGAAAAACTGATGAATATGATGAATCGCGACTTTGAGATATATCAAGGATCTTACAATTTTCTCAATAACAAAAAGATAGAAGCGGATATCGCCCGTGCTGCCAAGTTGTCCTTCCACAGGATCATCACGCCAGCCGCCATTTCAAAAAATCCTGTTTCTCCCAATAGAACCATCATCGTCATAGTGTGTGCATTGCTGGGCATGTTTTTTGCCATCGCCATGATAACCTTGATACATGCCATAAAAGCGCGTGTAAATGATGTAGAAACCATAGAATCCAATTCGTCCATACCTGTGACGTTGCATACTCCATTTCTAAAAACACCAGAGCAAAAACGCAATCATTTCCTTAAATCTGTGCAGAATTTGTCCATCAAAGATCTCATATATGATGAGAATATCTTGTGTTTTTCGTCCTTGAAGGATGATGAAGGTAAAGCCTTTCACATCGTAAACATGGCTGAAGCACTTGGATCTCAAGGAAGAAAAGTACTCATTCTAGATGCAGAAGGCAGCTTGAGCACCATGGGAAATGTTCATGAATTGCCACAAAAGACCAAGTTGTCCAATGTAGATTATTTGCAGCCCAATGTAGCTGCTTGTATGCGCAAACCTTTGGATGTTTTACAAGAAGAAATCCATAGCTATCTGGACCATTACGACCTTGTACTTATCAATAATGAGAACTTGACCAACGGTATATTGACCAATGCATGGATGTCGTCTAGTCATTGTAATTTTATGATGATGGATACAAGAAACACACCAAAAAAGGCAATCATGCATTACAATCTGATGTGTGATGAATACAAATTTTCAAAAGCACATTTTGTCCTTAATAGATACGGTTATAATCCAAACGTTATGGTCGAATCTATTCAAAAAATTAAAAGCATGTTTCATAAACCGGTACAAACATCATGGTTATGATCGACCGTATAAAAACAATGCTTAAAGCGGACAAAACAAAAGTCATCCTAGATCAAGCCATCTTTAGTGGTACTTCATTTATTACTATGCTGATACTTGCTAGGGCGTTGGGATTGTATGAGTTTGGAATTTTCGCATCGGTACAATTGTACACTTTTTTGTTGATGAGTATTTCGGGTGCATTTGTCATCCAGCCGATGCAGGTTTTATATGGCAAAAGTCTAGACAAAAGTGCTTATATAGCATCAACCATATTTATTCAGTCTGGTGCAGCTATTTTGATGGCCATCGTTATGCTCTTGGCTTATTTATTAGCCGTATTATTCGGTTTCTCATGGGCAAGCATCTTGATTCCTGCAGGTGCGTACGCCATCGTCACTATATTTTACGATTATGTCCGCAAGCGATTATTGGTAGAAGATAGACTGGATCAATTGATAATCATAGACGCATTGATGTCATTTGTACAACTGGTCATCGCAGTTCTCACTTATTTTTTCCACCTTAGTGTAGATCATGTTTTGGGTTTGATGTCATTGGGACTAATACCAGGCATCATGTATGGCGTAGCACTTATGAGCGACAATTTTAATCTTTTAGACATCAGGAAATACACTTTCGAACACATGACTCAAGCAAGATGGTTGGCGCCTACTGCCATTGTGCAATGGATGACGTCTAATTTTTTTGTCGCATCTTCAGGATTGTATCTTGGCGTGGCAGCATTAGGTGCATTTCGGTTGGTACAGACCTTGTTTGGATTGATCAATATCTTGTTGCAAGGATTAGAAAGTTATGTTTTGCCACAAGCAGCCATCAGATTTCAGCGCACCACAGATGAAGCGTATTTGTACTTAAAAAACCTGACCAAACGTTCGATCTTACCCATGGGCATTATTTTGGGTTTGATGTTTGTTTTTGCAGATTATATTATTATTTGGGTAGGCGGCTATGCCTATATAGAATATGGCTTTGTGATCCGTTGGATGGTCATTTTGTATGTTTTTATTTTGATCAATTATCCTGTACGTATTCTCATTCGTTTACATGAAATGAATCATTTATTTTTGTTCGGCTATATCTTGTCTTTTGTATTCAGTCTGATATCGGCACATTACTTGCTTTCAAATCATCAACTCATCGGTGCCATTATAGGCTTAGGTATTAACCAAATCATTTTGTTTGCCATTTGGCAATATTCACTAAACAAAAAAGAAATTTCACTATGGAAATCATTCATATAGTTTTGGGCAAAGCTAATCCCGACCGGATGAATGGTGTCAATAAAGTAGTCTTCCAATTGGCCACCAAACAAGCAGAATCTGGTAGGAAAGTCACAGTTTGGGGCATTACAAAAGACCCGATTAAGAATTTTCCCGATCGTAGCTTCAAAACAGTGCTTTTTCCTTTAGGAAGCCATGCTTTTGCAATAGATAAGACGCTCAAAGCGGCCATCATTGCCCATGCAGACAAAGCAGTCTTCCACATTCATGGATCTTGGGTTTCTACCTTTTGGGCATTAGCCAGCACCTTAAAAAAATATAAGGCGCGCTATATTGTCACACCACACGGCGGATACAATACCATAGCGATGCAAAAAAATGCTTGGGTAAAAAAGATATATTTTCAATTGTTCGAACGTAAAGTCCTTCAAGATGCGTACAAGCTCCATTGCATCGGTCAAAGTGAGATATCAGGCTTGGCTTCCATTTTTTCCAATAATAAGAGTTATCTTTTGCCTTATGGTTTTGAATCACAAAATCCTGCTTTACAATTATCCAATGATGGAGACAAATTTATCATCGGCTTTGTCGGCAGATCAGACATCTATACCAAGGGACTGGATCTTTTGATTAAGGCTTTCAGTGCATTTACCAAAGAAGTACCACAAACTGAGCTTTGGATTTTGGGTGACAGCGACGAAAGAGCTACTTTAGAATCAACGATAGCCAAACAAGGGCTTTGCGATAAAATCATACTTTTCGGTAGTAAATTCGGGCAAGAAAAAGATCAAATCATGGCTAAAATGCATGTTTTTGTCCATCCATCACGCAACGAAGGCCTGCCAGCATCTGTACTGGAAGCAGCATCGATGGGTCTGCCATGTATCGTAAGCAAGGCGACAAATGTAGCCGAAACTGTCGAAAGCTTTGATGCGGGCATAGCTGTCGCCAATGAAAACACCAAAGAAATAACGGCTGCCATGATCAATCTATACCACAATTGGCAAAATAATACACTTCATCTCAAAGGTGAAAATGCCAAAAAAATGGTAAAAACACACTTTGCTTGGTCTGCTATTTTACCACAGTTTGATAGTTTGTACGGCATATGAGTTATAAAAAATTTGATGAAGCATCCTTTCTAAAAAGCATCAATACATGGCTTTTTGTCCTGTTATTTCTGATGGTTGCGGGATTTTTTACGTGGAGTGAAAACATCATCATCACCAGGGCTATCAAAGTAGTTGGTCGAATGGGTGTATTGATCGGATCGTATCTGATCTATCGCCGCATTGTCCGACAAGGTGCACCTGATACCTTATCAACCAAAAACGGCTTGGCTTCATGGTTGTATTTTGCTTATCTGGGACTCGGATTTGTATCATTTTTGTGGAGTACCAATGTAGGTTTCAGTGCCTTACAATGGTTTATGACGATGCAAAGCCTTGTCTTCTGTTACTTTTTTGTCAAAAGTATCGCATTACTGAATATCTACTTTCCCAATAATACTATTAAGCTCTACAATCTTTTGGGCAATACAGTATTTATCTTGATTTTGATATTTGTCATAGGCATGTTTGTCGATCCAGATACATTTTATCGATTGACCCACGGTGGCGAAGAAGCGCGTCTAGGAGGATATATCATGAATCCCAATGAACTCGGTATGCTCGCAGGTGTAGGTGTAGCTTGTTTGATTTTTGATCTATATCGCAAACACCACACATTCTGGACCATCGTGAAACTGATCATCATCTTTTATGCCTTGTATGCTACAGGATCAAGGTCATCATTGATTGGTGCTTTGCTGATTATATATTTTCACATCAGTCAGTCTGACAAAAAACAACTCAAAGCGCTGATCCTAGCTGCCATGTTGATCATCGCACCTATTGCCATTTGGAAGGTAGTGCTCAAAGGTGGCGACACAGAAAGAATCGAAGAAGTCATGAGTATGACTGGTCGTTTGCCATTCTGGAAAGCACTTATCAGTGAAGGATTGCCCAGAGAGCCATTATTGGGTTTTGGGTTTATGCGCATTGATTACAAAGAGTTTTTCCAAAGTACACATACATATCCTGGTAAGATGACGCACAATACTTTTATGCAAGTGTTGATGAATCTTGGTTTTGTAGGATTGACAATAGTGATTTTTCAGATGATCTTTACATTGCGTGGCATCTTGGGTGAAAACAAGGAGATAAAACTCATGCTATTGGGTATGTTGATACCTGTGATTATCAATTCATTTACCGAGTTTGGTATCTTTGGTGAGTCCAATTATGGTATTCTATTCTACCAGCTTGTGATCTTCATGATCGCTTTTGAAAACCGAAAACACCTGACGAGAGCAGAGCAGATTCTGGTGAGAAAAAGATGATGAATATAAAATATTGACTTTGATGAAATAAAATTTGAGCGATAAAAAGAAACCTTATAACTCACAAATTGGTTAATTATGAGCTATAAAAACAAAAATATCACTCATGCAATGGATGCTTTTTTAATAAAACTACATGAGATTGTTGGCAAATATCAAACCCAATTGATATAACTCTGATTATTAATTGATTATAATATTGATATTGAAAAATTAATTCCAAATTTTGGAAATATTTATCCAAATTTGGAAGTTTTGGTCTTGTTTCATTAATCTTTCAAAAATCCAAATTACACATACGGCTTATCTAGCTGTTTTTAACTCCTTAATCACCTTTATCAATGTATTTTCAATAATATCGATCAATGATGCAATTTTATTTTTGTCAATTTCTTCCATTTTTGCACTGGATTCAAGTTCACGAATAGGATTTTTTAAAGAAAATATTCCCATATTGTCAATGCTTGGTTTCATCCTATGCGCTATTTTACTTATCGTAGTGAAGTCATCTTTTTTATAAGCTGCTTTGATTTCCTGAATAGATGTAGGTGTATGTTCTATAAAAATTTCTATCATTTTATTGACAAATGACTGATCTCCGCGACTTAGGCTTTTTATATTGGTAAGATCAAATAGATATGTATTGTCGTCAGCCATTTCTTCATCGAGGACATTCAAAATCGGAAGTTTGGTTTTAATATTCAAGGTATTTGCTATAGAATTAAATAAAACTCCTTCTTCAAAAGGTTTGGTCACATAATCATTCATGCCTATAGATAGATACAAATCTATGTCCCGCTTAAATGCATTGGCAGTCAAAGCAATGATCGGAATTGTAATTCCCATTTTGTTTCTGATGTATTTGGTCGCTTCGATTCCATCCATTTCGGGCATTTGTATATCCATCAGAATTAAATCTGGTTTTTGTGACTTTAATTTTTCAATGGCAATTTTACCGTTGCTCGCTGTATCTACTTTACATCCGAAATACTGCAAACTCTGACGAGCAATAAAACTGTTCATTTCATTGTCTTCAACCAAAAGAATATTAAGATTTTGTAAGCTATTATCTAATAAATAACTGTCTTTGTCAATTAATTTGCTTTCATCACCGATAGGTAAGGTAAGTGTAAAAATAATATTAGTACCTTTTCCTTTTTCAGTTTGTATGTCACAAGTTCCTCCCATTAGATGGATCATTTCCCTGGTGATGGTCATGCCTAGCCCTGTACCTTCATATTTACGAGCGGCTGATCCTTCCTCCTGTGAAAATTTATTGAAAATCTTATGAAGGAATTCTTGGCTCATTCCTATACCAGTATCTTTGATTTCAAAAGTAATCTGCTGAAAATGTTGATTGGTTTGATTTACGTGGACTAAAAGTTCGATTCTGCCTGCATCTGTAAATTTTATCGCGTTGCCAACCAAATTTATTAGAATCTGTCTCATCCTACCACTATCGCCTATTAATGCTGGTTTTATGTCGCTGCTTATATTATATTTAAGCTCAAGATTCTTTTCATGAGCTCTATTATGCAAAATACTGATCACGTTGCCAATTACAGATACAAGACTAAACTCCTTTGTATCTATGACCAATTCACCGGCCTCAATCTTAGACATATCAAGGATATTATTTACTATGGTGAGTAGATGACGTGCGGCTGTCTCGCTATGGCTTACATAGGAATTTTGTTTTGGTGTTAGATCTTCCCTACCAAGCTCCCTAATCATGCCTATAATTGCATTAAGAGGCGTACGGATCTCATGACTCATATTAGCCAAAAAAGTTTCTTTTGCCCTTGATGCTTCCTCAGCTTGTAATTTTGCTTTCCCTAGTTCGTTTTCTAGTTTTTTTTGATTTGTGATGTCAAGATGAATACCTATAGACCCGATTAATTCATTTCTGTCGTTGTAATTGGGTGCGCCACTTACGAACCACCATCGTACTTCTCCTTGTTTGTTTTTTACTGCTAATTCATAATTGTCTGATCGACCTTCTTCCCTCATTTTCAATTTTTCCTTCAACATTTGTTGGTCGTTTTCGAACAACAAAAATTTTGAAGTTTTATTACCCTTCAATTCTTCTAAAGCATAGCCTGACATTTCGCAAAAACTTTGATTTGCAAAAATGATTGTTTCATCAAGCATTACTTCTAAAAGTCCAAGATTCATATTTGCTATTATATTTCTGTATTTTTCTTCTTGTTTGGTCAAAAGATTTTCTTTTCTTTTTCTTTCAAAAATATTGATTAACATCTGTGCAAAAATGGAGAGCAATTTCATTTCCTTTTCGGAGTATTCATGCTTTTTCAAAACAGAGTCAAATCCAACAAATCCAATCAACTTAGACTTGCTAATCATAGGTATGGTAATGAGGCTTTTTATCCCTTGTGGTTCTAAAATACCACGTAGGCTTTCTGGTCCTTCATCATGCAATAATTCTATATCTGGTATATAAAAAGGCTGGCCTTGTTGATGTCTTTCTACCCACTGAGGCATAAAGTCAAGAGGTACATTTTGTAAATTATCAATTTCTGGTGAAATGCCAAGTTCGCACCATTCATAGGTGTTGGATGTGGTGTTAGTGTCAAAGTCATAATCAAAAATGTAGGCTCTGTCTGATCCAACAAATTTTCCTAATTCCTGTAGTGATTTATTTATAGTGTGTTCTACTTTATCTAAATCAATATTGATATAAGTCGAAGAAATATTTATAAGCAAATCCTGCAATTGCAATTGTTGATCAATCATCTTTTGGGCTTCTACTCTGCCCGTGATATCTTTTATAAATGCACAAAATAGCCTTTCGCCCTGCTGCTCAAATCCTATGATATACATTTCTATAGGAAACTCATGACCATCTGAATGCAAGGCTGGCAACTCAAGACGCATATTCAAAATGGTGCTGAAACCAGTCGAATTAAATCGTTCCATACCTGCATTATGAGCATCCCTAAGTCTTTCTGGTATGATTGTCTGTGAGATTTTACTTCCAACAGCTTTCTTATTACTCATACCAAATAGTTTTACTGCTGCAGGATTCCAATATCTTATAACGCCATTTGTGTCAGCTAGTGTGATGGCATCCATGGCATTATCCATTATCAGTCGGTTCAACTCTTCATTTTCACGCAACAGTTTTTCATATCTGACCCTTTCGGTTATGTCCTTATATTGCCATAGATGTCCCATGTATTGATCATCAATAAATATTGGCACATAATCTCGTTCATAAAAATGACCTGATTTAGTTTCTATGAGTTCATTATAAACTGATTTTTTGTTTTTCAAAATCTTATCGATGGATGAGACAAAACCTAATTCATCAGAAAATAAATGCTTGCTCTGTTCTGCAGATTGTGAACAGTCGACTCCAACCAATGCATCAGGTGTTGCAGGAATTTCAAACATATTACAAAACAACTGATTGGTAAATAATATCTCTCTTTTCTCATTTTCAACCAATACACCCGACTGAAGATTGGCCAAAAGTGTTTTAAACAAGTTTACAGTCCTCTTTAGCGAGTCTTCAGTCCCTTTATTTTTTAATATCTGCTGATTTATGAATTCAGAGATTTTGTACAAATCATCCTTTTCTGATTTGCCAAAAAGTGTTTCATCATCCACAAGTTGTGATACAACCTCTTTCAGTTTTTCTATCGTTATTTGACGTACTTTTGATTCATTTTTTAGATTATCATTGATTTCATGAAATTCTTTTTCACTTATTTGGAATGCATGATTCATCAGATCTTTATCTCTTTCGTAAGACTGGTAAGATTGATCTATATGTTTTAAAAATTCAAGGACATGATCATCACGTAGCAGATGTTCAGGTAGATACTTTTGAACCTGCTTTTTCAGCAATTTATGATACATCTATATACTATTTTTAAAATTGAAATTATGCTTCAGACAAACAAGTAATCGTCATTGTTTGATTATGTAATTCACAAGATGAGCCCTTAACCAGTGGTGAGATTTCACCATAAGAATAAAAACCTGAAATGATTGTTTCTGCGCCCCATGTATCTTTTA
>CALFYH010000239.1 GCA_937952155.1 uncultured Saprospiraceae bacterium | reverse complement strand
TAGCAAATCAGTCAGAAGAAGTCGAAAAACAACTTATAGAAATGGCGTATAGCTCTGTAAGGAAACGTGTTGCAAATGCCTTACTAAAATTTAGTGAATCAAAACACACCACTACCATGTCTATACTCAGAGATGATATAGCCAGTCTCGCTGGTACTGCCAAAGAAACAACCATCAGGACATTATCGGATTTCAAGAGCGAAGGGCTCATTTCTATTGACGATAATAAGATCGAGCTTTTAAAAATCGAGAAATTGAAAAATATGCCACAATAATGATGTCAATCAACATAACTTGTGATTTGAGTCATAGCATCATAATACTTTCTTAAGTTACCTTTGTGCCAAGATGAGATTGTATGAAGAGCTTAGGTAATGAAATGGTGACGTCGATAATGACTAAAGAGATCGTAAGTGTATCTCCAAGTCGTAATCTTAAGGAAGTTTTGGAATTAATGACCAAAAATAGTTTTAGACATGTAGTCGTTACGAGTGATGGAATATTAGTAGGCATTATTAGTAAAAATGATATTGACAAATTCATTCTTAATAATAAAACCATCAATAATGATTTGCAAAATAAGCTAGTAGAAAGCTTGACTGTAGAGCAATTAATGACGAAAAACGTGCATACATTGGCACACGATGACACCATAAAGGAAGCAGCAGAACTAATAAGTCTGGGCTCATATCATGCGTTGCCAGTACTTGATGGTAGTAATTTGATCGGTATCTTGACTAGCACTGATCTAATTTTGTACCTACTTAGACATTGTGAATAAATAATTAATTTAGAAGTATAGATTGTTGATCTAATTGTTTTGATTTTAAAGAGGTGACATAAAAGGTGACACCTCTTTTTTTTTGAATGAATTCTTTACTAAAATAATAATACTCCAAAATATTTTGAAGAAGTCACTGAAAAAATTGCATCAAGGTTAGCGGCAAAACATCATTCTTTTCGTTCATTTTTATTACCTTTGCGGCCAAATTAAATTTTAGATATGCTTTCGACACAAAATATTTCGCTTCAATACGGTAAAAGAGTGCTTTTTGATGAAGTCAATGTCACATTCAAAGAAGGAAACTGTTACGGAATTATTGGAGCAAATGGTGCAGGTAAGTCCACATTTCTGAAAATATTGGCGGGTAGCCTCGAGCCTAATAAAGGTAGCGTCCATCTCGAATCAGGCAAACGAATGGCCGTACTTAAGCAAAATCACTACGAATATGACGATGTTACAGTACTAAATACTGTTTTGATGGGCCATCAGAAATTGTGGAAAATCATGCAAGAAAAGGATGCTATTTATCTAAAAGAAGATTTTTCTGAAGCTGATGGCATCAAAGCATCGGAGTTGGAAGAAGAATTTGCTGAAATGGATGGTTGGAACGCAGAATCGTCTGCAGCAAACCTACTGAGTGGAATCGGTATTGTAGAAAGCGATCATTATAAGACTTTGAAAGAACTTGATGGTAATCAAAAAGTAAGAGTATTGCTTCTCAGGCATTGTTCGGTAATCCCGATGTATTGATTCTCGATGAGCCAACCAATGACCTTGATCTACACACGATCACTTGGTTAGAAGATTTTTTATTAGATTTCAAGAATACTGTATTGATAGTTTCGCACGACAGGCACTTTCTTGATACGGTATGTACTCATATTGCTGATATTGATTATAATAAAATCAGTTTATACACAGGAAACTATACATTCTGGTACGAATCAAGCCAATTAGCCTTAAGGCAAAAACAAAATGCCAATAAAAAAGCAGAAGAGAAAGTAAAAGAATTACAAGCCTTTATTGACCGATTCTCTGCTAATGCTTCCAAATCGAAACAAGCTACTGCTAGGAAAAAAATGTTGGAAAAAATCAATATTGAAGATATCAAGCCTTCGTCTAGAAAATATCCGGGAATCATTTTCAAACAAGCTAGAGATGCTGGTAAAGAAATTCTTTCTGTCAAAAACCTAAATTACTCAGAAAACGGAGAAATTTTGATCAATAATCTGAGTTTTAATGTGAACAAAGATGATAAAATTACTTTTATCTCTAAGAATAGTTTGGCTTCAACTGCATTTTATAAGATAATGGCGGGAGATTTGAAACCAGATAGCGGCACAATAGAATGGGGACAAACGATAACGACTTCTTATCTTCCTAATGAGAATGAATCCTATTTTAGTGCTGAGCCTATGAATCTCATCGATTGGTTAAGACAATATTCTACCGAAAAGGACGAATCATATATCAGGGGATTTTTAGGAAAGATGTTATTCTCAGGTGAAGAAACTTTTAAGATGTCAAATGTGCTATCAGGTGGAGAAAAGGTCCGGTGTATGTTGTCTCGAATGATGCTTACCGAAGCCAACGTATTAATGTTGGATGAACCTACCAATCACCTTGACTTGGAGACCATTACAACACTCAACAATTCTTTAATGAATTTTCCAGGTAATATTTTGTTTACTTCGCGTGACCATACATTCACCCAAACAATAGCTAATAGAGTCATAGAATTAGGACCAAAAGGATTTTTGGATAAGTTGAAGACTTTTGACGAATATATAGATGATAAGGAGATTCAAGCACAAAGGCTATTGATCTATTAATCTCAAAGAAATTAGACATATAGTTCCTTCAGTTTTTACCAAAAATGTTTGATATTTATATCATCATTTGGTGTAAATAATAAAATATACTATTCAATAGATATTGCTTAAATTTATTTTTCGGCTATGACATTGGATTTTATTTGAATGGTTCCTGCTGATTGGTTCATTACCGAACTTCCTGTTGTACTTCCGTAAATGTCCATAAATTTTACAGCATCCAATGTCAAGTGGCCATCATTTATCAGACATCGACCATCTGAATTTCCTTGACTACATGTGATCGAGATACCATTAAATGACACTGTTTTACCAGCAGCGATGGTGAAAACACTTTGATTAAGCGAAGCGCCACTAATGTTGACCTGCATAGAAGGAAACCCAAGGATGGTAATATTTTTATCAATATGAATCGGCGTGGCAAGATTTATGGTCTGACCAAAGACAGAATATTCCATATTTACAACACCGTTTTCTGGCGCACAAGCTATGGCATTTCTTAATGTGTTATTGCCACTATCAGCATTACTTCGTACATCTGTACAGCTATCTATAGGGAAATTGGTAAAAATCAACATTTCTGAAGGACTCAAAGTATAAGAATCTGATGCATTATTGACAGTAAAAGCAGTACCATCTGTCGAAGGCACTCCGTTGTACTTGTACCAAGTACCTGTGACATCATATCCTGGACTCAATGTATGCGAGTTGTTAACATCCAAATTGGCAACTGCTATGACATGTGCCGCACCGCTTCCTGTACCCGACGACAATCGCATCACACGTGGTGTCGCAATATTACCTGCACCAAGTCCGATATTGCCATAATCTGGTGTAGTGGCAAAAATGTTGTGTTCGTTTCTTATTTTAAATATTTTAGAAATGAGTGTGTTCAATTCACGGCGTTTAGCATCGTCATAATAATCCCAATGTACGGGCTTTTCACCTGTACGTCCATTATAATTAATACTGATATCATATCCCAGTTCTCCAAATTCCCAAAGCATCCGTGGTCCAGGCATCAACAGATTGAAGCCATAAGCTATCTTGAGCCTATCGATCATATTACTCGAATTGCGGACACCATTATAGTACTGCATCAATTCATATCCAAGTCGCTCTTCGTCATGACTTTCACCGTAACTCATCCAATTGGCGCTATTAAAATTTCTTTCTGTTGCATTATAAATACCAGAATCATATATATTAGTATTGTCACCATTATATCCCAAAACAAAGGCTTTCAATGCATTGTGATGCCCTACTCCACTCCACATCAAAATACCTTGATCTGCAAGTACTTTATCTTCGGATGCCCACGCCAAATGTTCAAAAATAACAACACTTCCAGGATTTCTTGATTTCATACCATTGACCATACGGAGTAATAAATCGATGCGATCCTGATCGTAAGAACTTGCCCAAGGATCGGAACTATCAGGTGCTGTTTGACCAAATCCCTTAGTAAAATCAAACCTAAACCCATCAAAGTTGAATTCTTGTAACCAAAAATCAAGAATCCTGTCAACCATTTTTTGAGTATGTTCGCTTTCATGATTCCAATCTGCGCCCCACCAGCCACCTGGATCGGCTACCATCTTGTGATCAGGATTAAACCAAGGATTTTCGGATGCAGGTTTATTGTCTGCGGTATTCCAATACATACGAGCCATGACATTGGAGTAAAATGCGTGATTAAGTACTAGATCATTAAACACAAGCATTTTTCTTTTATGACATTCATCTATAAAAAGTTTTAAATCAGACGCTGTGCCATAGGCTTTATCTGGCGCAAAGTAAAAATTAGGATTGTAGCCCCAACTGCTATTACCTTCAAACTCTGAAATAGGCATGACGTGGATAGCATTAATACCAAGGCCTTTGATATAATCCAATTTTTGGATAGCCGCTAGATACGTTCCTTCATCGGTAAAATCTCGGAAATGCATCTCATAAATTTGCAGCCTTTGGTCAGTTACGTGGTCGAATTCAGGCGCTGTCCATAAAAAAGTAGGCTGGTCTGTCTGTAAAACTGATGCCCTATCTTCAGCTTGTGGTCTGTAAGTTATTAAGTTGGGATAAACTGCATTCGGAATCTGCTCATCGTCTGGATCAGAAATTTTATTTGAATAAGGATCTGCAACTTGAATAGCACCATCCACAAAATATTGGAAAACGTATTCTTGCCCTGGTGTTAGGTTATTTAGTTCAATCCACCAATAATCACCACGATCACCATCATTATCTGAATCAGTCATGCCATTCCAACCATCACGATCTCTATTCATCTTATATGCTTCTGATGGTGTCCAATTATTAAAGTCCCCCAAAACATAAACTACATTTTTTGGAGTTGTATTACCTGTTCCAGACACTATACCTGTTCCTTTTTTGTAATTGGTAAAAACAGGCGCTTGAAGTACTAAGGTTGCCTTTGTCGGATCATTAGAATGATAATTTATCCCAGGTTGTGTCCAGTTAGGTCTTGCAGCCTCAGTGACTGGACTATACCCTTGAACTTTAAATGTTTTTGATTTCAATTCACCGTTAAAATCAGCAACAACCTTATATTTCTTAAGATTTACAGCATTTACAACAAGATTGTGGGTAAATGAAATACCTCCTGTTTGGCTAGCTACAACATTGATATCTGCATTTGTTATTGGATCAATTTCTTTCAAAACCCAATTTGTAGGAGCAATATTTGCATTAGTCGTTATGGTAAAATTTTGATTTAAAGGCACAAAACTAAATTCATTTACGGGAGTTAATAACGAAAAATAATTACCTGGATCTACGGGAAAGAAATAATTTGCACCACTAAGGTCTTCCTTTAAAGTACCATTTGCATTTCTGAATAAGAGATTAAGACCAAAAATATCTTTCTCTTGGGGCACATTAAAATATGACCTTAGAGAAGTCAAAGAAATAGTCCAAATATTTGCACTTGTCTCCGTCATCTCACCTATTCCATCATCTTGTCCCCAGTTGCCGGTAGTATATTGAAACATACTTGGATTACTTTGCGTTGCTGATACACCCGCATGTATATATACCTTTTCTGCATCCACCAAAGCTGTTCCTGTAGCATCAAACGTAACCACGACATTGTCAGAATCATCAGGAAACGAAGGATTAATAGATACTGCAGAACTTCCGCCAAGCACGGTATATTGATAATTTGCACCATTATTGGTATTTCCATTTATAGTAACAAAATCTGCATCATTATGGGCAATCGACATGCCAGCACCAGAAGTAAAGATATAGTACTTAACTGTAGTACCAGAAGTTTGGGCAGGAATATTGGTTGTATAATTTGTCCCGCTGCCTGACATAGGTAAAATGGTTGAGTTCGCCCAGTTGTCAGTTGTGTATCTTAAATAAATACCTTGGCCAGATGATAATGCACCACTAACCGTTGCATTTACGGTTACAGATGATGTGTTTGTAACACCAGTAGGAGAAGGAGATTGGGCGACAAGTGATACATTCCTTATTTCTCCTTGCACTTCTATGATAATTACTGATGGCGTATTTGTTATACCATCTCCGTTTCGAGATCTAAATACGTAATTATAGGCAGTGTTTCCAACATTTACATAATACGCTTTCGAGTAGCCCCAAGTTTCTAGTGTAGAAATCGTATTAAATGCTATATTGATGTCATTAGACCCAGCTGGGCCATGTTCGCGAGTTTGATTTGACCAATCAGTGTATAACCTAAAATATCTATTACCTGAACCTATTGAATTTTGATAGGTTTTTCCGAAGGTAGATCCAAATCCTGTTCCCGACCAATAATCTGTGGTATTCCAACCAAGTCCCCAACCTTGTTCAGGGCCAGATCTAAAACCATTTTGTCCAAATGATTGTAAAGTAAAATATCCAATAAAATAAGTCAGAGCACAAAATTTGATATACCACTTCATTGACAATTATGTTTTATGATTTCACTCTTGTTTGTGACGTTAAAATTAACGCAAGATGCAGAATTTTACACAAATTATCAAATACTGATAAAGATATGAGGTAGTAATTATTAAGCTTTTATCGATTACAAAGCGCTGATCCTGACCTATATTAATATTTTATGCAATGTTAAAGATTGTTAATGCGCATTAAATAATATATTTACACATACGTAATATACTGCATTACTGTATAATACGTCATTTTTTGCATAAATAATGGAAGATAAAAAAAATGTATTAAAACTATTTGATTTGTTAAGTTGGATATACCTTTGCGTTATTATTTAAAATTAAATTTGGAATTAAAATGAAAAAGTTTTTATTGTTTGCTTTACCTTTATTTTTGTTTTCATGTAAGTCTGGTGTAGAAGCACACAGAGTTGCAATTGAGAAATTAGGAACTGACTGGGATGCTGCTACAAATGCTGTTACTGGTTTTTCTGATGGTTTGACAAAAGACCTTAATGGATACACTGAAATGGCATCTTCAATGATGTTAGACTCAGCCGCTGTTGCATCATTAAAAGGTGACGCTGGCAAAAAATGGGCTGAGGCTACTGCTGCTTACAAAGCTGCAACAACTGACGCTTATGCACCTGTTCAATCTGAGTTGGGTGAATTCGTAAAAATGTGGACAGAAAAAGCTGGTGCTGTTACTGCTCTTAAAGATGGTCTTGCTGCTGGTAAAATCGAAGGTGATGTTGCTGCACAAATAGCTGACCTTTCTGGTTTAGTTACTCAAGCTGGTGAGAAAGTTACTTCTTGGACTGCTAAGCAAGCTGAGTTGAAAACTGCTGCTGATTCTGCTATGGGTATGCTTAAGTCAGCTTACGAAATGGTAGCTCCTAAGAAATAATACGAGATTTAGTTAGTTATAAAAAGAGAATTGCTTCATTGAGGCAATTCTCTTTTTTTTATATTAAAATGAATATTAATATAATTAAACTTCAACCTTTTGTTCTTAAATACTGAATGGACTATCAGTAATTAGAATAGAAAATTTAGCTAAAAAACGATATCAAAATCGCTACTAGATTAGCTATAGTAAGAAAAAAACTTAAGTTCGAGATTAGACGATTCGGATACTAATTATGGATGTAATCTCTGTCTTACCGCTTCGAATAATAAAATAGCCGCACTCACAGAAACATTCATCGAATCTATTTGACCTCGCATAGGAATAATAATATTATGGTCTGAAGCATTTGTCCATTCTTCGCTCAATCCTGTGGACTCTGTTCCCACTATCAAGGCTGTAGCTTTACGGAAATCCATTAAATAGCAAGATTCAGAATCAGGTGACAATGTTGCACAAATTATGTTGATTTTATTATGCTTAAGATATGTGATAATTTCTGACGTAGAAGCTGATGCAATTTGATTTGTAAATACACAACCGATGCTCGATCTTATGATATTTGGATTGTATATATCTGTATTGGGATTGGCAATAATCATAGCGTCAGCACCAGCTGCATCAGCAGTTCTAAATAAAGCGCCAATGTTACCTGGTTTTTCGGGTGCTTCTGCGACCATGATCAAAGGATTATCTGGTGGCAAAACAAGCGAACTCAGAGAAGTAGTTTTTGTATTAAAAATAGCAATTACACCTTCTGTTCCTTCCCTGTAGGCAATTTTATTATAAACTAGATTGGTTACTTCTATAATTTCGGTATCAAAAATAATCTTGCCAAGTCTATCCAGTAAATGATTATAACTTACAATGGTCGGATTGAAGACAATCGTTTTCAATTGGTATCCGCCTTGAATAGCCATTCCGATTTCACGTTGCCCTTCTACTACAAATGTACCCGATTCTTTTCGTGCTTTAGATTTTTCAGATAATAAGACGATGTTTTTGATAAGCGGATTGACCGGACTTGTGATGGATTTTACCATTAAATTTATTTTGTTTGCAATTAGGTTTTAAAAGCCATAAAATGATTTAGCTTCTTGGAACAAAATCCAGACCCAAAGTAAAAATATGAGAAACTAATACACCACTTACATTTCCAATATTTGCCAAAGCATAGTCCACTTTAAGTCTTCCCAATTTAAGCCCTAAACCAACATTGGGTTGTACTTCAAATATTCTTTGTGCAGTATTGACAGGATTTATGATAGATTGCATATTACCAACTCCGGCTCTAATAAAAACTTTGTCGTAATATCCCAATTCAATGCCAATTGTTGGATCTATATTGAACTTGTCGCCAGAAATGACGGATGCTTTTGTGCCATTGGTCGAGAAGTTCAAATCCAATTCTCCAAGATATGAAAAATTTCCTTTTTGTCCATGATAGGCTGCACCGATAATAAGTCTTGGCAATGTGAGTTCTGTACTACTGACAGGAATCTCATTATTTGTAGTTTGATATACTTTTTTCTCATCTTCAGTCAGATTAAATGACCAAGCATTAAATGTAGTTGTGATATCTCGAGCTGACGCACCTAAAGTGATATTTTCGCTCATTTTATATCTTGCACTTACATCAGCTCCGAATCCCCAGCTTTTGCCAAATGACCCAACAGATCTGTGAATTATTTTTATATTTCCACCGACTGAAAATTTTTCCATCCTTCCGATTGTTCTAGCGTAAGATATAAGTCCCGCATAGTCTGATGCCGAAAAATTGGTGACACGATTGTAATCTATTGATCCATCAGCCGCTACCAGATTGAATGTATATGGGATATTGTCGATGCCGAGACGAATGAATGAAATCGAAGCAACCTGATTATTGTCTCCACTTAGTTTTTTTGCAATGGAAACATAATCGTAATTGGCAATACCACCAAACCACTTTGCATGCATGGCATTAATCTGTAAAGGAGCCTTAATTTCAGTCAATCCTGCCGTATTCCAATATGCGGCCGTACCATCATTACAACTAGCTACAACTGATCCAAACATGCCATGGGCTCTAGCGCCAACACCTATATTCAAAAATTCATTTACAAACTTTTGTGCTGTGATCTCAGTGTGGATTAACAGCAAAAATATAAAAGTTGGATAAAAACTTTTCGTTGCGATCTTGTACATCTTGATAATTTGTTGATATAGAAAAAGTGAATATAAATTTCAATTGACTATTAAACGATATATATAATGTTTTATTTTATCTTTACACAAATATAATAATTCCACAAATGAATAAATATTTAATGAAAATAAAAAACATATTACTAATTTATTTAATACTGATCATGTTTTCTTGCAAGTGGTCAGGTGAAAAACACGCAATTTACACAATCACAAAATCAATAACGGCAGATAGCGCTGCTGTAGTATCAGCGCATCCATTGGCAACAGCTATTGGTTTGGATATTTTGCGTGCCGGTGGAAATGCAGCGGATGCAGCAATAGCTGTGCAGTTTGCGCTTGCTGTTTGTTATCCTGGTGCTGGCAATATTGGTGGTGGCGGATTTATGGTGTATAGATCGCATGATGGCCAAAGCAGTGCGCTAGATTTCAGAGAAAAAGCACCTACTGCTGCATTTACGGATATGTATCTCGACAGTCTAGGAAATCCCATTTCAGATAAAAGTAAATTTGGACATTTAGCAGCTGGCGTGCCTGGATCAGTAGATGGTATGGTTAAAATATTTGAGAAATACAGCCGACTTAAGAACTGGACAACATTGTTACAACCAGCAATTGATATGGCAAACAATGGTTTTAAAATCACTGAAAGAGAAGCAAATAATCTGAATAAGGGACAAAATCATTTCATAAAAAATAATTCCAGCACTACTGCATTCCACAAAGCTAACTGGAAAATAGGCGATCTTTTAATTCAAAAAGAATTGGGCGCAACATTAATGGCAATCAGAGACTTAGGAAGAGCTGGTTTTTATGAAGGTCGAGTTGCGGATCATATCGTAAAGGAAATGAGAGTTGGAAAAGGCATCATAAGTCATGAAGATCTAAAAAACTATACATCCATTTGGAGAAATCCAATAACTACTATGTATAAAGGGCATAAAATTATTTCAATGCCTCCACCGTCAAGTGGTGGAATTGCTCTTGTACAATTGCTTGAAATGGTGGAACCATACAACCTTACAGAACTGAAATTCCAATCCGCTGCATCAGTTCATTTGATCACCGAAGCCGAAAGACGAGTATATGCGGACAGATCACAGTATCTAGGCGATGCAGATTTTTATCCTGTACCACAAAAAACTTTATTGGATAGTAGTTATATTGCAAAAAGGATGTCAGATTTTAATCCACGAGCAGCTACACAAAGTAGTCAAATTAAATATGGCAATATCGAAAGTGAAGAAACGACTCATTTTAGTGTTGTAGATGCTGAGGGAAATGCTGTTGCAATCACCACTACATTGAACGGAAGTTATGGATCTTATACAGTAGTGCAAGGTGCAGGTTTCATTTTAAATAACGAAATGGATGACTTTTCTGTCAAAGCTGGAACACCGAATATGTATGGACTGATAGGCGCTAGTGCAAATAAAATAGAACCCAATAAACGTATGCTTTCGTCTATGACACCTACAATTGTAGAAAAGGATGGAAAGCTGAAAATGGTCGTAGGGACTCCAGGAGGATCTACTATTATAACTTCTGTTTTTCAGACTATAATCAATGTATTGGATTATGGGATGAATGCCGAAGATGCTGTTCAATCATCTAGGTTTCATCATCAATGGCTACCAGATACGATATATTGCGAAGCTGATGCAATACCACAAAAGGAGCGTAAAATTTTAGAAAGTATCGGACACCATATCAAGGATAGAGATCCAATCGGTAGAGTCGAAGCTATCGTGGTGACCGATGATCGTAAAATCCATGCCGTAGCAGACAAACGCGGTGATGATGATGCGAAAGGATATTAATGGATGTTTGTCAAGATTAGATTTTACTGGCCGCCAAGATCATGTCTAAGTCAACATTTTTTTCAATAAGGTCGATGGCCATATTGATTTTCCAAGGCGTGCTCCTGTTTATTTTTACTTCTATCTTACTGATGCGCAATACAGATCCATAGGTATCGAGTTCTGTACGTATCAAAGGCAAGCTATGTTTTTCGATATATTGAATGGTATGTTTATCCATTTGCCCTTCACCTGTAGCTACAATTCCCGAAAGTGGGCAATTGGTAATACCGTGGTTTTTTGCCATAAATTCTATCTTTTTGATGGCTTCATTGATCGATCTGGTGGCAACCACAAGTAATAAATCCTGAGAACTTTTCAATTCTTTCAGGTCAATAAGCGAACCAGCAATAATACTTTCTACTTTATTATCAACAAAATCAGCATTGTAAGTAACTACACCTTTTACGGCTTCCGATACTGACCTGATGAGTGGATACGCTAGCGTTTTTTCATAAGGCATCAATCCCAATAATGGTATATCGTTGTTTTTCAGCCATTTGCCAACGTAGTGTTTTACCTTATCTAATTTTTCTGGTATAACTTTATTTATAATAACGCCG
>CALFYH010000238.1 GCA_937952155.1 uncultured Saprospiraceae bacterium | reverse complement strand
TTGCTTCATTCGAATTCTAAAAAATGTCAATTCAGAATTAGAATTACCAATATCAAGTTTAATATTAAAAATATTTCCAGAATTTAAGCCCGTTGCCAATAGTTCATTTGCCTTGTACAAATATTGTGCTTTACTTATACTAGGTATTGTACCACCTAATTCAATAATCTTATTATCTTTTCCTATAGCGCCTTCTGATAACATATTACCTGATAAAGTTGAATTATGCTGAGTTGTTTTAAATATTTGATATGTAGGTTTTCTTGTGTAATTGAAATCAGTCCCATTAAAATTGGAAATTACATAATCAGGATGACTGGATTTTGCTGAATCAATTCTGCTTGGATCAGTTATAAATGTATTACAACTGTAATCCCATTCATAACATCCAACATTTCCATTACCAACTGCTGCGTTATGACATCTCATATTATAAAGCATCAGAATTTTACGATATGAAGTATTGTCATTTGGAAAATCAAATGAATCTCGCCTAATAGTAGATTTCCAATCAAAGGTTTGAACTTTAATAGTGTCCTGCGAGTGACTCAAGAATCCAAACAAAAGCAACATTTGTGTAATAAAAATGCGTTTCATATAAGTCTATTTAAAAATTAAAAATTGGCATCCTGATAAAAAAAATGCTAAATTTTATGCTATACTTATCAATCCATTTTCAAACAATTAAATAATCAGTGCATAATATTGATTAATCAATTGAGGTAACATAAAAAATATCTAAATACAATTTCAAAGATAAATTAATTAGGATTACCATGGTATATAATTAAACTAAAAATGCCCTTCAACTTTCGTTGAAGGGCATTATAATAAACTAAATGTCTAAGATCAATCGATTACTCGATTACGACCATTCTCTTTGTTGCTGTGTGATCAGCTGCATCTAATTGATAGTACAATACACCTGATACGCTTAACTCACTCTTCGTGATCTTATAGCTATTCAAGCCTTTTTGTCCTTTCAATTCGTATACTCTTACTACTTTTCCTGTTACATCATATACTGTTAATTTAACTGCTGATGCTTCTGGTAAGCGGTAGCTGATTACGCTTTCTTTGCTGAACGGATTTGGTTCGTTTTGATACAATTCGAACACTCCTGTTTCTACAATTCCTTTATCGGTGCGTACGCCTAATTTAACTTCTTTCACTTGATCTAAGTTGTCATAAGCTTCTGCTCTTGTTACATCACTTGTGATGCTGATCATCTTACTGATATTGCCGCTTCTTGTTGCTTTAAACACGATGCTGTACAATACTTCATTTGATTTATAGCTTTCTCCCACGTTTGAGTTCCAGCTTGTTGTGATCACTCCACTTCTGATGCTTCCGATATTGCTTTCATTTACATTCAACACGCCTCTTTCTACTCCTTCGTATACCAAACTTTCGTTGTCATACTTCATTGTAAATTGGTAGCCTGCAATGTTTGCAAAGTCACTTGATTTAACATTCATCTTATACGTCTGGCCAGCTACTACTGTTCCTTCTTCGATTTCTAAGTTCAATGTTCCTGTCGTACGGATTGATGTTCCTACTAAGCCTGCTTTCGCATTGCCGTTCACATCTCCCATCTTGATTGCCATGAAGTTCTCTTTGTACTCCACTTTGTCATTTACATTTACTGTACTTGATCTTGGTGCATTCCATGGTTTGCTTGGATCTGCAAATACATATGAATTTGGTACAAAGGTCCATGATGCTACTTTCGTAAATGTTGGTTGTACGCCTAAGATTAATTTTCTCATTTCTGAGATATCTGAAGCTGTTATACTTCCACTTGCATTTACGTCTGCTGCTATCAACTTGTATGGGCTCGTGATTGGTGCTTGACCCAAGATGTGTTTTTGGATCTTAACGATATCCGCTGTACTTACTCCGTTCAAGTGATCATCGTTGCGACTTGGTTTAACCGTGTATACCGCTGGGAACGCTAAGTCTCCAAATGTATATGGGCTTCCTGTCACTTCTTTCATCGCTGAATTCGCTTTTTCTAACTGCATCGTTACTGGTTTAGCTTCTTCACTTCCTTCTGTCTTAAGACTTCCCGTGATCTTACCAAATGATCCTGTATTTAAACAGCTATCTAAGTTATCTTGTACAATTACTATCGTTTTGCAATAGTCTCTGTTTCCTTCTTGGTCTTCAACCCACATTTCAACTTCGATTCTTAACTCATCATTTTGTCCTGCTGCTACGAAATCATCGCAACATACTCGGATACTTGGTTTGTTTTCATCTCCGTCAAAATAGAATTTCAAGTTTTCTTTCGCTGTACAGTTGTCATAACTTCCATGATCTAAATCTTTTGCCCAGATATCCACACACTTAGATGATGGCATTGGTACTGTGATCACTCCTGTTAAGCAATATGGTGTTGGTGCTTTACAATCTTTGATTTCAAATAATGTTTCGCATACTCCTATATTTCCGCAACCATCCTCTACATTCCATCTGATTCTGTGGATACCGATTGGGTATGTTCCACTTGCATTGAATGGATTGTGATTATCATCAGCGAATGGATTGTGGCTATACTCTACTGTATCTCCTGCATTATATTGACGTTGTGTCAATGTTCCTACTCGGAAGTCATAGCCTCCATGTACGCCCTTGCCATCATTAAATGCATCAATCTTGTATTCCCAGAACAACCAATCTACAGGTGTACAGTTATCTGTTGCTGTTGCTGTTAAGCTGATATGACCTACACATACTTTTAATGTTGGATCTATCACTGCTGGCTCACATGGGCCAACATTACATGTAACTACTGGTTTGTCTTGATCTCTTACTTTGATCACTTGTAATGCTTCCCATCTTCCGAAATCTGGATCAATGAATGGATCATATTGACACCAGTCTATTACTACCCATTTACGTAATACCTTGAAGCATGCATCTGGTTCAATTGTGAAGATCTCATCAAATTTCTCAATAGAGATTAATGCACAATTGTCATCTGCGTTATTCACCACTACTGGTTTACCCAATTGTGGATTCTCAGGACTGATGTCTGCTCCACAACCATCAATTACGATTGGATTTTGGTTACATACTCCATTTGGCCATTGAATATCTGAATATCTTGGATCATTACAGTTTAGTGGATCAATATAGAATGGATCACAATCTACTACCCAAATGGTTTGGATTGCATTCACTCGGCTATTGTTTGGTCCTGTTGCTGTGATGATACGTTGGATTTGTCCTTGTCCGCACTCTCTTAAGTCATTGACTACGATCGTTGGGTTCGTTCCGCATGCACTTAAGGCATATCCGTCAAAGCCCCATACTAATTCATACTTGCGATCCCAGTGTGCTGTATCAAACAATTGGTTGTAATAGATACATGCTTGATTTGGTGCAGGTACCGGTACTTGATTTGTTTGTACATATCCTGGATAGCCAGTATATTGATTTCTTTCGCAGAATTTGTGACATACGATATCAGATGTTTTTACTTTTTCTCTATCTGATAAGCTTGTTACCACTCTACCGAATTGACGGTCGCTTGGATCATTTGCTTTTGTGATATCGAACCAGTACCAGCAGCTTACTACCATATTTGGTGGTGCTACTACTGTAGGTACACTCTTATCTTGTACTTCTACTTCTACCATACAATCACTGAATCTTCCGAATAATGCACTGTTTGGATTGGTCATGTTGATTGGTGCTATCGGGCCTGCGCCTGGATTCACATCAAATACTCTAAACACTACCATGATCTTTTGTCCTACATCTGCACAACAGAATCTTGTCACATCATCGAAATATACTTGATTTCCTGCCAATACTGTGTTGTCATCTCCATTTAAGCCTGCACATGCTACTACGTTATTTGAATTACTTCCACTGTTGGTTCCCAACAATTCAGCCATTCTGATAACTTTAAACCAGATGTGTGGTTGGCAGTTGTCAAATGATCCTTCGTCAAATGATTCTGCAAATACTGATGCATAATTTGTTCCTGGACTTTGATTTCCATTCAAGCTCACTACAGTAGATGTTCTACACACTGCTTGTGGTGGCGTTCTGTCGATTACGTTTAATTTAACTACTTTCTTAGTTATATTTCCGCAACAGTCTGTTGCAATGATATAACCATTTTGTAATCCTTCTGGCATATTAACCACTACATATCCTGATACTTCATTTCCTAATACAGTTCCGTTTTCAACTTCTACTGTATAGTGTAATTCATTTGAACAGTTGTCCACGATCCAGGCTGGTGGTACATCCCATCTTCCTGAACATGTCCATGTTTCCATATTAACTCTTGAACTATCCGGATATAAAATATTCGGTCCTTCTGAGTCTACTACCTTTATAATTTGGTTGTGACCTCCTACTAAACTTGTACACCAATCTAATACGGTCCATTGACGCAATACTTTATAACATCCTATCGGACCTGCATCACAACCAGGTGTTGCTAAATCAAATATGATATCTTTGTATGTTACTGCTAAATTGATACAATCTGTTCCTCCTGGTTTTCCAGTTCCATGCCACATAACTCTTGTGTCAGGTCCCCAACATAATGGATTGGTTTGTGACCATTGTCTATGTGCAGGGTAGTATACCGGATCAGGATTTGGATGTCCGAAATTTGGACTGTTTGGATTGTCGATACAGTTCCATCCCAATACTCTTGGTATTCTTCTGTTTGGATATATGTTAGGTTGATTTGGATTTGCTCTCCAATATGCTGAATCTAACAAGTAGCCATCTACGCATTCAGGGAAGTCTGCCATGTGTGGACCTACATTCTTATTGCGATCTATTTTCTCATCACATAATAACATTGGTTCTTCAATATTGTCATAGTTCAATGGAACACTTACAATATTTAAATCACCTAATGCTACAGTTATTGTTTGTGTACATACTGATCTGTTTCCACTTCCATCTACTGCTGTAAATGTACGTTTGATCAATTTTGAATATCTAGCTGCACAACCACCTTGTGTTGCATTATCCTTGTAGGTTACACTTGCTCCTCCACAATTCTCAAGTACCGTTGGTTGACCTGTGAATGATGGTGTCAATGGTGATTGACATGGAACGCAAGTATCTCTTGGACATGTCAATACAGGTGGTAATTTATCCTCTACTGTAGCATGGCCCCAACATGAATTTCCTGTTTGTGGGTCACGTACGGTGATTTTTAACTCTCTTCCAATTTCATTTCCGTTGATTTGTACTCCCGGTTTTGTTAAGTTACGATCGATCAATCCACCGTTTCCAGTAGTTGTCCATAATCTTACTTCAACTACATAGTCATCATAACATCCGTAAGGTCCACCTTCTAATACCATATCAGCATTGATCGTAGCTTCACAGTTTTGATCCAATGAAATTTGTACTTCATCATTACATACTAATGCTAAAGTTTGGTTTGCCCATTCATTAACACATACTTGGAAATTACATACTGACATGTTACCAGCTGCATCTGTTGCTTTATAGCATAAACTTGTACACCCTATTGGGAAGTAACAGCCAGGTCCAAATGGTCTACCACAAGTTTGACTTACTGGTACCATTCCTGCCATCGCATTATCTACAAATGCATAGAAGACATCTCCAGGGAAACCGAATGGTACGCATATCGTTCCAAAGTTCGCTCCTGCAGCGTTTACTGAGATACCTCCTATTCCACCTGCTGGTGTGTTGTGAATTGGATTGATCACTAACTGACCATCTCCATAATTACCTGTAGCACATGTGCCAAATCCAGGTAAGTTCATACTGTTACCAGATCCTACTGTACCTAAGATTGCAATACCACGGATTTGTCCAGGACCGATTGTTATTGGGCTGCCATTTAATCCTTGTCTAAATGTTTGAGTTCCATCGCATGCCGTAGCTGTATCAAATACATTCGCTGGCTTACCGATCCATAAGGTATCCTTTGATAACCCAGCAGTTCCTGCTGTCCATGCTGATGTTCTAACTGAGTCTGCTGCTCCTGTAGTCTTCACTAAGGTCCAGTTTGCTCTTGGATTGGTATTAGGACATGATTGGGCTGTAGGTATGGTTCCAGCTCCAACTCTCCAACTTTCTACATTTGTTTTCATCCATACTTCAAAAGCACCGGCTTGTTGAGCAGCAGCACCTGTGAACGCAGACACGAAACCACTGATGATCATTGGTTTTGTTGTATTGTTCTTTAAGTCAAAGAAATATCCTCCTGAATCACCACATGCGTTGATACCGCAGAAGTTTTGTGAATATTGGTTACAGCCTCCTGAAAATCCCAATGCTCCGAATATTAATGAAGATGGGCAATTATCTATAGCCATAAATGCTGGAGCATCCCAGAATGCACCGCACTCTCCAGGTCCTGCATTTAAGTTAACGATGTTTCCTTTAGGACATGCTGGTACAAATGTTGGTGGTTCTAAATCAGCGATATTGATCGCTTGATATGAAGTATCAAATGATCCACATCCTGTTGATGATCTCCATAAGACATGTTTTAATCCTGATGATGTAAACTGAATTCCAGCTGGTGGACATGGTAAAAATCCTGCCTGATTTAAACATGTTAATGAACCTGCTGTAGGAGGTCCTGATAATAAAGTATAACTAATTTGAGCTGTTGCTACATTGGTTGTTACATTATACCCCGCATAGAAAGGTGCTCCTGTTGATGGAGCTACATTTCCAGGTGCTGTGCATGATGCTAATGCTCCTGCTGTAACACATGGCACTGGTGCTGCTGCACATGAACCCGGTGCTAAAGGCAATGTTGTTACTCCTGTAAAATTTGGAAGTGTAGCCTGAGGTGCAAATGTTAATCCCCAGTTCGTCATTGAACCCGTTTCACCACTCCAGCCGTTTTGGAATACTAGGGACCATTGTCCTCCTATTCCTGTTCCTGCAGGTATCACATCGTTCAAGCTGCAATAGCTATTGATTGGTGGGGTAGCATTACATGATTGTCCGCATGCGGCTGTTCCGCTTGTTCCTACTGCCGGTGAACGTTGTTTGTAAATCCCTGGTGTCGGTGTTGCAGGATATACCACATTCGATGTATCACAGATATTGATACCATTAAAAGTACCTCCTGCTGATGATAAACCTACAGTCTGCATTAATGTAACGTAATTATTCTGTGGATTACGTAGGTGCAAACCAAAATCACATCCCCAAGAATTTAATGTGAAATTTAAACTGACATTTGTTAATTTATACGTCGTGTTACATAATGCAGGTAGTAACATAGCAAATTGTGTTGCTTGACCTTGAGCGATTGCTAGCCCATTGCAAGTCACAATGCCCCCAGCAGGTGGTAATATACAACCTCCTCCTGAGCTATTAATGTTTGTACCAGTAGCTCCACATATATTTTGGGGAGATGCTGTTGTGAATGTGATCGCTTGTGCATACACTCCAGTCGTATATACGACTGCAAGCATCACTGCGAACACCATTTTTAATTTGTTTACTGTTTTTTTCATGAGATATTGAGTTTGAGATTTAGCTATTCCTATTGTTTAATTACGTCGATGATTTTAAAAAATTCAACATTCCATGCACTCAAACTTACACCCGCAGGTACTATGTCATTTAATGCATTTGGATTTGAACTTACTCGACCAAAATTCGCCGCTGCATATGCCAAGTAGGCTACATCATTCATCGTATTGCCTCGATCCATATTGGTCGCCATATACATATATATGTTATGTGCTGACAATAAATTTGAAATTCTTAAATCGCTCTTATTGGTCACTCCCATTTGTGCAATTTGATCCGCTAGTATTTGTACTTGTTGATCAATGATTGCTCTAACTTCTTGTTTAGATTTTAACAACGGAATGGATGATGGCCCAAGTTGGGCAGAAAGGTTTTGGAATTGACTTAACGAAAAGAACATGACTAATGCTATTGTCATGAACCTGGTCCGGCCATCTCCTAGAAAAAGTAAAAAACGCTTAAAATTCGTCCTTTTCATAAGATTTGAGTTTTGGTTATAAATAAAATAAAAATTAATTCAGTCTATATCATCAAAAAAAATCAAACAGATTCCCATTATGGTCCCTTTTTAATCTTCGTTGATGAGTGAAATACAGTAAATAATTTGGTATGAAACGACTCATATATGTAGGTATTACATATATAAAATATTATATGATCATTTGTTAAATGATCAAAATCCTTAAGTTCAGTTCTGATTAGTGAACTAACTTATTGGTTTTTAATAAATTAGACTTATTTTCTGGAGGATTGCTTCGTCCGCTAGGTAGTAAGTCATGAGTTTGGTTTAATACACAAGTACACACTTATGGGCACTTGACAAGGGCAAAAGTACAAATAGTCACATTGTTTAATATACCCAAAAGAGGGTAATATTCCTATTATGAAGAAGGGTTATATCTATTAATTCATTGGTTTCGTCAATCAGTGATCCTAATTCGTCAAGGAAAAATACAATAGGAGAAGATCCATCAGTCGTCAGGAAACAAAATCACGTCATCTCGTAATCAGATGAATGGTGATCGGTAATCGGTAATCAAGTGATCGGGTAATCGGTAATCAAGTGATCGGGTAATCAATCGCCAAATAAGAAAACGGGTGATCGGTAAACGTGGATCAGGCGATCAATCATCAGTTATTAGTCATCAGATAAGAAAATGGGTAATATGTTGAACTATAAACGGTAATAGGGTAATAAAGTGATCGGTCCTTAGGGCAGAAAAGGTAATCGGGTGATTGAGTAATAGGTGATCGGGTAATAAGGCGACCGGGAAATAAGTTGATCGGTCCTCAGGGCAGAAAGGTAATCGGGTAAAAGCTAATCAGGTAAACGGTGATCGGTCATCAGGTAATCCGGTGACCGGTCTTCAGGTCAGAAAGGGAAATCGGGTGATCAGTGATCGGTAATAAGGAAATCACTTGATCGGTGATCGGGTAAATAGGTGATCCGACCTTAGGTCAGAAAATGTAATCGAATGATCTACTGAACGGTAACAAGGTAATGAGTTGATTGGTGATCGGTGACTCGTCCTGATAAAAGTTTACACATTTTTCAAGTGATTTGTAATCGGACCAACTATTTACTAGAATTTCTGAAAAAATATACCGGGTTATTATTTGTGGCGACAAGTATATTTGGGACTCCATATACAGTTACCCATTTTAAGTCTTTAACATTATAGGGCATAAAAATTCCGGACTCCTGCACTGATAATGGTTTAAATTCCATATTTCCTTTACCCAACATGAGCAAACCCACTGAAGCATCTCCTCGGGTGGTTTCAATTTCTGCATCATATAAATTACCTGCAATGATTATATCCTTATGTCCATCTTTATTAAGATCTTCGATGATTATTCCCTGAATGGGACTAAATTGTGCCTGTTTAGGCAAAGGTAGAATTGTAAACTTACCCTTGTTATTGTTTAGAATTATACTTCTGAATTCTTTGGCCTGATAATGAGCTCCACTATCCAATCCACTTCCAAGTATATCCTGGAGTTTTGCATTGGCGAAGTCTTTATAAGTTGGAAATTTTTTAGCAAGGAATGGCATCTGTTCCGAAGAACATTGTCTTCCTCTAACTGGGACCAAATCACCACCATTATATTTTGCTAAGACAATGTCAAAAGTTCCATTGCCATCATAATCATCACAATATACTTGGAAGGGTT
>CALFYH010000237.1 GCA_937952155.1 uncultured Saprospiraceae bacterium | reverse complement strand
CAGATGGAAGCCTAACTCTTTGTTCCTAGTTTACACAATATCTTTTACACTCCCCCGAAATCTTCAGAAATTTTAGTCATATAGAATTTACGATTTCCAGATTTGTCTATCCATACCAATCGGTCATTTTCAAATATGTACCGATTGCCGTTTTCGGAGATATAATTGCCAGATGATGTTTCCAAATGATATATATACCACTTGAGTTCGTCGCTAAAACGAGCTTTAAGACCATCTCTGGTTTCAGTGATATATACTTTTTTGTCAGGATTATTGACTTGCCAAGTTCCTTCTACATCGCTGTTGACTAGTCTTGATGAAGTTATTGGAAAACTGGAATTAACGTCATCATCATCCAGATATCTGTCTTGGTCAGAGATGCGACTATTTCTATCATATGCATCGTAGTAATCATCATCATCATGTCTTTCTATTGAATGGTGTCTGTTTCTTGTATTTGTTGGACGATGTTTATTATTTTGAATCTTAACAAAGGTCAATCGCCCATGTCTTCTATTGGTATAATATCTGATATTTGGGCCTTGTAATTTTATTCTATTTCCGAAGCGGTCATAATATGTATTTGCACTGTTTCGCTCAAACCAAGCCCAGTTTCTATATGCTGGTAATCCTTTGATTTTCAACCCGTCAGCATAGTGTTGGATCTCAATCGTTTTGCCAGTGTAATTATTATACCAAAGCCCATTATAGCTCCGTGGATGAGGATTGTTGGCATTTAGAATGCAAGAGAATGTAACGAAGATTACAATTAAGGTAAAAAGTGCTCTCATTTTATTCAGGTTTTAAATGAATTAATACATCGAAAACGAGATGGATGAGCAAAATATGGTTAAAAGGTAGTTAAATGTTTCGGTGATCGTGTGACCATGTTTAGAATGTCAGTAATATTTTTAGACATAAGTTATCAAATTGAGCTTTATAATTTTGGCCAAAGCACATTAAGGTCAGAAATGTAAAATTTAAGAGTAAAAGGATCTTTGCCATTTTATGTAAAGTTAATTGTTTTTTCATTTTTTTATTTTCTGTTACTTTTATATCAACCATTAAAACCATTAAAAAATTGTGTCTTAGTACACATTCAAGGTCACATTTATCACACAGGCCTGTAATTATCTTTTTTAGCAATAGTTTTGGCTACCAATTTGTCTACCATTTTGTCAGGTAGATAATAGGCCAATAATTTGAATAAAAATGGCTTTCGGTGCACAAGATGTCGTGTTTTGCTTGTTTTTCCGGTTATGATATCTACAATGATGGAAGATATTACACCAACATCAAAGGCAGATTTTTCAGAACTTTCAATCATCTTGTCTGCGGATGAAAGCAATTCTCCATAAGCCGTGTCTTTAAATCGGTCCAAAGTACCTTTACTTTTTGACCAGATTTCAGTTTTGATGGGTCCTGGTTCGATGGCAATTACTTTGATGCCAAACATGGACAATTCCCGTCTGTAAACGTCAGTCATGCTTTCAAGTGCGTGTTTGGAAATACAATATGCACCATTATATGGTGAATTAAATAAGCCAGATATCGAGCTTATATTGATGATTATCCCAGGTTTGTAGGTTCTATTTCTACCTAGATAGGGTAGTAGTAAGTTGGTAATTCTTCGTACTGCGAGTACATTGACATTCATTTGCAATTCAAATTCATCATCAGTCAGGCATTCCAATGGTCCTGGTACAGCTATTCCAGCATTATTTATCAAAGCGTGCAATCCA
>CALFYH010000236.1 GCA_937952155.1 uncultured Saprospiraceae bacterium | reverse complement strand
TTTATAAATAATCTCTAATAAGGTCAATAATTTCATTATCAGTGAGGCTATCAATTTCGCCTTTGGAATAGATGGATAATAAATATACTGTTTCATCAATAATTTTTACAAAAGTGATAACTCTTGCTCCTCCAGCTTTTCCTTTATTTTTAGAAGCAACACCAAGACGAATTTTATAAACATCATAGCCAAGTGGTATACCTGTAGTCGGGTTTTCAGCAAGTTCTTTACCCAACTCTAAAATTTCTGTGCGTAGGGAGGCATATTTTTTAATTAGTCTTTTTGCTTCCTTTTTAAAGTTTTCAGTAAGTTCTATTTTATAACTCATTCAAAAAATCATTTAAAGAAGTAGTTTTTAACTTACCTTTTTTAATTAATTGCATTTCTTCAAACCCTTTTTTTAAATTGTTTATTATTTCTTCTTTTGTAGGTTCATCATCGGTTTCGATTTTTTTTACATAATGAAGATTTTTAACCAACTTGACAAAGTGGTTGTACTCCTTATCAGTGGTGTAAATGGTTACTTGTCGCATATTAAACTACGGATTTAAAATTGATTTTAATAACACAAAAACTTAGCTAAGAGTTTCAAAAGCAGCATTTCAAGTTTCCATCACTTTAATCTTCGATGTAAAACGAATAGTGACATAACACCAAAGTTCTAAAAATCCTTAAACTTTGACACCTATATGTAAATAATTTGTAAGCCGTTATTGTATCAAGTCAGTAATAAGAAATATCTTCGCATCAAATAATGTCGAAAATGATAGGGCAGAAGATTATTAATCATAATGAATTAAAGGATCTTATATTTGCGGTGCTAGGACTGGTCCATGTTTTTTCAAAAGATGAATAGTGTATATTGAAGCTGAATTGCAAAACCTGTCTGGCTTTAGGATGATTAGTAAATATGGGATCGCAGTTGCAAACTGCGACCATTAAACTAAGTTCTTAATTTAAGTTTACAAATAAATTTTTACAAAAATGTCATTATTTAATATAGAAAATAACAGATTTCAAATTATTAATGTCCCATTCAATTTTGGTGTATCTTCAGCTTTTAAACTTCCAAGAAAATATAATTTAGTTGAAAATTTGTCTTTTGATCTTGATCTATCAGAAACCTTTTCAATTTTTTTTGCTGAAAAATTAATTGAAAGGACAGAATTATTTTTAAAAGGGTAGTTAATTGGAAAAAAGTGTGGTTTCATCCAGACAGCAATAATGGGTTATTATATTTAATAGACATTCATACAAACAACAATTATACTTTAGTTAATGGTTTCTTGGCAATTGGTGCTTCTACTGTTGTAAAATGTGAAATTTTTCTTAATGATACAAGAAATAATAAAATTGTTTATTTGAATAATGATATAAACGATTACGATTTAGAATTTAATTTGGTAATAAACCCTTCCTATAATGAAAATTTTATTGATAAAATGTTCCTAGCTGAAAAAACACCAAATCAAATATTTAATTCAATTCAAAGTTTTATTGTGGTTACTTACTTGAAATCCATGCCCCACGAAGGAAAATTCGCAATAACGCTTTTTGACATTGCTGATGAAGAAAAAGTTTTTGAAGCATTAGAGACTGCTAGAGGCAAGTGGAATACACAAACTGACGTAGCAAGGGCCACAAACAATCTATTTTTAGAACAAGGATATTGCCATACGATTACCTTTGATGGAGTCGAAGACAATATTGCCTACTGGTACATAGATGCTGGTTCGGCTCATGAAGGCATCCATGAGTACTTGCTCAGGCAGCTTAGTGACTCAGATATTAAAATCAAGTCAGTAGAGATACAGATGTTGTAGTAAAATGCGAATAATTAATTAAGATATAAATTCCCTTATCCATGCAAACAAAATCCAACAGAGTCATCCTCATCGTCCTAGACAGTGTAGGTATCGGCTACCTTCCTGATGCACATTTTTATGGTGATGAAGGCAGCAATACCTTAGGTCACATTGTAGAAAAATATCCTGCATTACATATACCCAATATGATCAGTTTAGGCCTTGGAAATATAGACCCAAACAATCTCCTTCCTAAAGTGGATAATCCTATGGCAGCATATGGCAAAGCTATGGAGCAATCCGCCGGCAAAGATACCACAACAGGACATTGGGAGATAGCAGGAACGATATTAGAAAAACCATTTCCTACCTTTCCCGATGGATTTCCCACTTCATTTATGGCTGATTTTGAATCAGCAATTGGTAGCAAAACCATAGGCAATTACTCCGCTTCTGGCACTACCATCATCGAAGAGTTGGGTGATGAACATGTACGCACGGGCTTTCCGATCGTCTATACATCAGCAGATAGTGTGTTTCAGATTGCCATGCACGAAGCAGTGATACCGATAGAAAAGCAATATGAAATCTGCCAAATTGCAAGGGACATGCTGACTGGTGATTACGAAGTAGGACGTGTTATCGCAAGGCCCTTTGTAGGTATATCTGGACAATATACCAGAACTTCACGTCGTAAGGATTTTGCAACCATGCCGCCAGATAATGTGTTGGATGCTATTAATAAGCAAGAAAAAGAAGTCTTGGGCATCGGCAAGATTTATGATATTTTTGCTGGTAAAGGCATCACTCGATTCATAAAAACAGCCAACAATCAAGAAGGTATCGAAGCTACGATATCAGCCATCGAAAATGATGATGCTAGTCTTATTTTTACCAATTTAGTAGATTTTGACATGCATTTTGGTCATAGACGTGATGTTGTAGGATATGCGAAATGTTTGGAAGAATTTGATGCTAAATTGCCAGAAATCATGTCAAAAATGAAAGAAGATGACATCCTGATCATCACCGCAGACCATGGCAATGATCCTACATGGACTGGCACCGACCATACACGCGAATATATTCCAATTCTTATTTATCGCCAAAATGTGCCCAAAGCATATAATTTTGGGGTGAGAAATAGTTTTGTTGATATAGCAGCTACTGTTGCTGATGCTTTAGGCATGGATTTTGAGACTACAGGAAGTAGTTGTTTATTGTAAACCTATTTTTAATTAAAAATTTTGGTAGAACTTATAAAAAAGAAGCGGGACGGACACGTTTTGTCTGCTGAGGATATTCAATCGATCATTGCGGGCTATTTATCAGGTGAGATACCTGATTATCAGATTTCTGCATGGTTGATGGCTGTTTTTTTTCAGGGTATGAATGACGACGAAACGGCAGCACTTACGGATGCAATGATGCGGTCAGGAGATATGATTGACCTTACGGAAATACCAGGTATCAAGGTAGATAAGCACAGTACTGGTGGAGTAGGTGATAAGACTACATTGATCTTGGCGCCATTGGTAGCAGCGGCTGGTGTGCCTGTAGCCAAAATGTCAGGTCGTGGTCTTGGGCATACTGGTGGAACTTTGGATAAATTTGAATCTATATCTGGATTGACGGTAGATATGACCGCTACAGAGTTTATCGACAAAGTCAAAAAACACGGCATCGCCATTTGTAGTCAAAACAGTAAATTGGTACCGGCAGATAAAAAACTATACGCACTCAGAGATGTCACAGGTACAGTAGATAATATTTCACTTATAGCATCAAGTGTCATGAGCAAAAAATTGGCTTGTGGTGCTGACGCAATAGTAATAGATCTCAAAGTTGGTGATGGTGCATTCATTAAGACAATCGCCGATGCGGAAAAATTGGCAAATATCATGATAAGTACCGCCAAAAAAATGAATCGCCGACTCATTGCTGTCATTACGGGCATGGAAGAGCCGCTTGGATTTGCAGTTGGCAATGCCTTAGAAGTAAAAGAAGCTATTGAAACCTTGCGCGGTCATGGCCCAGAAGACTTGACTACCTTGTGCTTAGAGTTGGGAAGTTACATGTTGTCATTGGCAGGTCGCACTACTAGTCACGAAGAAGGCATTGATTTGTTGAAAACCTTGATCGAAAATGGTCAAGCTTATGAGAAATTTATCGAGTTGGTAGCTTCACAATGTGGTGATGTTGAAGTTGTAAAAGACATGAATTTATTGCCCAAAGCAACATTGACTTATGAATACAAAAGTAAATCAGAAGGATACATTTCCCATCTTAGTGCCATGGACATCGGTCTTGCTTCTGTAAAATTGGGTGCAGGTCGAGAGACCAAAGAAAGTCCGATAGATCGTAGTGCAGGCATCGTTTTATCCAAGAAGGTAGGTACAAAAGTAGCTGTTGGTGAGACTTTGGCTGTGTTACATGCCAATGATGAGACATTTTTTGCTAAAGCCGAAGTGTACATGGATATGGCTTACACATTTAGCGAAACAAAACCTATCAAAGAGCCGTTGATATTTAAAACCATTCGTTAATAAAATAAAATCTTAAAATACAATGTCGTTTTGATAAGGCCAAATTAAGAAATCTTTGCATTTCAAGAGTAAAACAAATAAAAGTACCTTAACTAAACGACTTTGACATTCAAATATAAATCTATTTCAGATGATAAAAAATAAAAAAATAAGTCAGGAAACGATTTCGCAAACACATCATTTGCGCAATGAAGGTATTCCGTACGACGCATCACTTATAGAAGGTATTAATATCAATCGCAGTGCTGTAGAGCGAAGAGCAACCACTATCGGTACCAGAAGATCAGTCAAAAAGGAATATCAAGCAGCTTGGTTGCTGAAGGCTATTTCTTGCATGGATCTCACCACGTTAGCAGGTGATGATACACGAGGCAATGTAGTCAGACTTTGTGCGAAAGCGGCAAATCCTGTCAGAAAAGACTTGTTGGAAGCGATGGGCATGGCTGATGCTGGTATTACTACTGGCGCTGTATGTGTTTATCACAATCTGATTCCTTATGCAGTAGAAGCACTCAAAGGTACCAATATTCCGATAGCTGCGGTATCTACTGGATTTCCTGCAGGGCAGATTTCTTTGCCAGAGAAGCTTAAAGAAATAGAATTATCTGTTGCTGCTGGTGCGAAAGAAATAGACATAGTGATAAGTCGCGCTTTAGTATTACAATCAGACTGGAAAGCATTGTATGATGAGATTGCTGCTTGTCGCAAAGCATGCGGTGATGCCCACATGAAGACCATATTGGCTACAGGCGAAATTCCTACCTTCACCAAAGTGGCAAAAGCAAGTATGGTGGCTATGATGGCTGGATCTGATTTTATCAAGACGAGTACAGGTAAAGAAAGTGTCAACGCAACTTTGCCAGTGACCTTGGTAATGGTGCGTATGATTAGAGAATATCTTGAGTTAACTGGCTACAAAGTAGGATATAAACCTGCTGGTGGTATTGCCAAGGCAAAAGATGCCCTTAATTACCTAATCTTGATGAAAGAAGAGTTGGGTCATGATTGGTTGCAACCAGATTTATTCAGATTTGGAGCAAGTAGTCTTTTGGGAGATATCGAACGCCAATTGGAGCATTATGTGACGGGAAGATACTCTGCATCGTATAGACATCCAATGGCGTAGTAAGTTTGGCTCGTTAAAAATAGAATGAAAAACATACTTATGTAATATAATGGTTATTGCTGATCAACAATATATAACATGGCTTAGGGATATCAAATCAAATATTCAAAGAAGTCAAATAAAAGCTTCGGTTGCTGTTAATACTGAGCTAATAAAGATGTATTGGTTTTTGGGTAAAGAGATATTTGAAAAACAAGAGAATTCAGTATGGGGTAGTGGATTTATAGATCAATTAAGTAAGGATTTGAAATTGGAATTTCCTGAAATGTCTGGTTTTTCGCCTAAAAATTTAAGATACTGTAAAACATTTTATGAATTTTGGCAACAAGCTGTTGCTAAATTGCAATTGAATGAAAATCAATTACATATATTTAATATACCCTGGGGACATAATATAATTTTATTACAAAAAATAAAGAACGAAAGTCATGCACATTTTTATGTTGAAAAAACTATTGAAAACAACTGGAGTCGATCTGTTTTAGAATACCAAATAGAAACAAAACTGCATGAACGTCAGGGTAATATTGTTTCAAATTTTAGGAATACCTTACCAGAAATACACAGTGATTTGGCTCAGCAACTATTTAAAGATCCTTATCATTTTGAATTTTTAACAATATCTGAACACGCAAAGGAAGTTGATTTAGAGCGTCAGTTGATAAAGAACATTACAGCATTTTTGTTAGAACTTGGAAAGGGTTTTGCTTATATGGGCAATCAATTCAAGTTAAATGTTGGGAATAAAGAATATAGAACGGATTTACTTTTTTATCACACAAAATTGCGATGTTATGTCATTATTGAGTTAAAAATGGGTGAATTCAAACCTGAGTATGTAGGTAAACTCAATTTTTATTTGAATATTATTGACGATTCAGTTCGAATGGAAGGAGACAATTTAACAATCGGAGTCATTTTATGTAAATCAAAGGACAATATTGAAGTAGAATATTCAATAAAAAATATTCAAAAACCGATTGGCGTTAGCCAGTACCTTCATATAAGCGAATTACCTGATAACCTTAAAACAAATATTCCTTCTCGAAAAGAATGGGGTATTATTCTTGATATAACAAATTAAATTAAATATTCAATCATAACATAATGTCAATCAAAGAAATATATCAAACCATGGAATATGGTCCTGCACCTGAAAGTAATAAGGAAAGTGTCGCTTTTTTAGATTCCCATAAACGGAAGTTTTCTCTATTTATCAATGGTAAATGGACAAAACCTTCGTCTGGCGAATATTTTGAAAGTTTCAGTCCAGCAACTACCCAAAATTTGGCACAAATAGCTGAAGCCAATGAAAAGGATGTAGATGATGCAGTAAAAGCAGCCAAAAAAGCCTTAAAGCCTTGGGTAGAATTGGGTGGTCACGGCAGAGCTAGATACTTGTATGCTATCGCCAGACAAATCCAAAAACACAGCCGTAATTTTGCGGTATTGGAATCTATGGACAATGGAAAACCTATCCGGGAAACTAGGGACATTGATATTCCATTGGTCGCAAGGCATTTTTATCATCATGCTGGATGGGCCCAACTTATGGATACGGAGATGAAAGATTACAAAGAGATAGGTGTCATAGGTCAGATTATTCCTTGGAATTTTCCTATGTTGATGCTTGCTTGGAAGATTGCTCCTGCATTGGCGATGGGAAATACAGTCGTTTTAAAACCTGCGGAATTTACATCACTTACAGCATTACTTTTTGCAGATATTTGCAAACAAGTAGGGCTACCAGATGGTGTAGTCAATATCATTACTGGTCATGGTGGCACAGGAGCTGCTTTGGTCAATCATCCAGATGTATCGAAAATAGCATTCACAGGTTCCACCGAAGTAGGCAAAATCATACGCCGAGCCACAGCAGGCACAGGTAAGAAAATATCCTTAGAATTGGGTGGTAAATCCCCATTTATCGTATTTGAAGATGCTGATTTGGATAGCGTGGTGGAAGGTATTGTCGATGCGATTTGGTTTAATCAAGGTCAAGTATGTTGCGCAGGCTCCAGATTATTGGTGCAAGAAAGTGTTGCAGAAAAGCTTTATAGCAAGATCAGAGCGCGCATGGAAACTTTGAGAGTGGGCGATTCACTAGACAAGTGTGTAGATATTGGCGCTATTGTCGCACCTATTCAGCTCAAAACCATCGAAGACTTAGTGCAAAAAGGTAAAGATGATGGCAATATTTGTTGGCAACCGTCATGGACTTGCCCAAAAGAAGGTTATTTTTATCCACCGACTTTATTTACCAATGTTTCGCCTTCATCGATTATTGCTCAGGAAGAGATTTTTGGTCCTGTGTTAGTAGCCATGAGCTTCAGATCGCATAGCGAAGCAGTAAAACTTGCCAACAATACCAGATATGGTCTTGCATCGAGTATTTGGACAGAAAATATCAATCTTGCGCTAGACATCGCTCCACAAATCAAGGCTGGAACTGTTTGGATAAATTGCAGTAATGTATTTGATGCCGCGTCGGGATTTGGTGGATACAGAGAGTCAGGTTATGGTAGAGAAGGCGGCAAAGAAGGCTTGTACGAATATGTAAAGTATAAAGCCGAATCCGAATTCAAAAATGAAGCACCAAAACTCAAAATTACAGAGCCATCTTCCAAAAAATCAGATAAAACATTACCCAATATTGACCGTACTCCAAAATTGTATATTGGCGGTAAGCAAGCAAGACCAGATGGCGGCAATAGTTTGACGATCAAGGATATGTTTGGAAATTATATTTCTGAAGTGCCCAAAGGAAATCGAAAGGACATAAGAAATGCCGTAGAAGCTGCACATGCAGGTACATCTTGGGCAAGTATGACCGGACATGGAAGGGCACAGGTTTTATATTATATAGCTGAGAATCTTTCGGCTAGGGCAGATGAATTTGCATCTCGTATCGAACAAATGACCAATGTAAGTTCATCCGATGCAGCCAAGGAAGTTCAAGCTTCGATAGAAAGAATCTATAGCTATGCAGCATGGGCTGACAAGTATGATGGGCAGGTACACCACACGACGCAACGCAATGTGACACTTGCTATGCCTGAAAGAGTAGGTGTAATGGGTATAGTTTGTCCTGATGTTTCGCCGTTATTGGGCTTTGTATCAACAGTCATTCCCGCGATCGCTATGGGCAATTGTGTGGTAGTAATACCATCTGAAACATCACCACTGTCAGCTACTGATTTTTACCAAATATTGGAAACATCTGACTTACCAGCAGGTTGTATAAACATTGTCACTGGAAGTAAAGACGAATTAACCAAAGAAATGGCAAAACATGACGACATCGATGGTTTATGGTATTTTGGATCTGCCGAAGGTAGTAAGGAAGTAGAATTGCTATCTGCCGAAAATCTAAAGCGTACGTGGGTCAATTACGGCAAATATCGAAATTGGTATGATCGTGCACAAGGCGAAGGCGGTGAATTTTTGCGACACGCTACCGAAATTAAGAACATTTGGGTTCCATATGGTGCGTAAATTTTCATTCTGATGTTTAAGTTAAAATAATAATGTAATGACTCAACTTAATCCAAAAGTAGATCTTTTTATAGCGGATGGATGTGGCAGATGTGACTACTATGCTACAGACAAATGCAAGGTCAGATCGTGGCAAATGGAGCTTCAGCATCTTCGACAAATCATGCTCGAAACTGGTCTTATAGAAGAAGTAAAATGGGGCGTACCAGTCTATGCACATCAAGGCAAAAACATAGTTATCGTATCCGCTCTAAAAGATTGTGTTGCATTTGGATTTTTTAAAGGTGTCTTGCTTAGTGATCCAAAAAAGATATTGGAACAACAAGGCCCAAGCGTCCAATCTGCGAGAATCATCAGATTTACAGACGTAGATCAAATCATAAATCTATCCGATACCATCAAGGAATATGTAAAAGAATCGGTAGTCATCGAAGAAAGTGGTGTCAAAGTCGAATTCAAAAAAGACCTTGAGCCAATTCCAGATGAATTAAATGACATGTTTGAAGCGCTGCCTGCATTGAGGGACGCTTTTTATGCACTTACACCTGGTAAGCAGCGAGGATATATCATTCATTTTTCGCAACCCAAACAGTCAGCATCCCGTATCAGCAGAATCGAAAAATGTATCGATAAAATCATGAATGGCGAAGGATTTCATGATGCGTATAAGAAGAAGGTGCTATAGGAAATTTTTTTTATCTAATAGCCCCAGTTTTTCTTTAACCTAACTTCTTGAAAGGTCTTAAATTATGGAATAACAAGTTGTCCAACTTGCGGGTAGCTTGCGGGGCATTATAAATGTAGTAGCTTTGTTATATATTTTTAATTCATTATTACCTCTACTCGTCTATTAGCTTTTCTATTTTCATTGGATGTATTGGGAAGTTTTGGGTTTTCAGATCCTAAGCCTTCTGTTGAAAATATAACACTATCTGGGAATGATTTTTTTAAATATTTCATAACAGTTATAGCACGATTATGGGAGAGATTTAAATTGGTTTTCTTATTTCCAATATCATCCGTATAGCCAATAATTTTTATTTTTGTGAAATTATTTAATTTTATTTTCGAAACAAGGCTATCTAAATATGCTTGACCACTTGGTTTTAACTGTGAAGAATTGAAGTCAAAAACAACATCCTGAAGGGTTAATACTTCTATTGATTTTTGTCCTAATTTTTCAATATAAGGGCATTCAAGATCGCTACTTAATTTGGCTATATCAAATATTAAACCATATAGATTTGGGAAAGCATTGTAATACCAGATTTTCAAATCATAGGTTTTTGCATTTAAATGAACGCTATTCATCAATTTTTTCATCGGATGCGGATGGTCGTTATTGATAATTATTTGATTGTCTATCCATAATATAGAGCCATCGTCAGATTCAAGTGAGAATTGATAACATCCTTCTGTTGATATAGTTAGTTTATTTTCGAAAATGATTCCAAATAGAAATTCCTTTTTAACATTTGGAAACTTCTTTTTGGATTGATCTGAATTAGGGAAGTGTAGATCATTAAGTTCAATTTGACATAGAATTTGATTGTCAAATAGATGATCACCATATCCTTTACGCACTTCATTCATAGGAA
>CALFYH010000235.1 GCA_937952155.1 uncultured Saprospiraceae bacterium | reverse complement strand
AAGACACTCTTTCCCTACACGACGCTCTTCCGATCTCGTTACGTTTATAGTTGTTTCTGCTTTCTTCCCATCTTCTCATCGAATAGTTATCTTAACTGTTCCAGGTGTATTAAATTTTAAACCAGGAATCACTTTTTCTGACTGCCCATCCATTTTTTGTGCTCCTTCTGGCTTTTCTGCCAAATCATCACCACTTATAATGACAAAGAAATTAGAAGCGTAATTTGTTATAGGGAGATCATTTGTTCCAATTGTTCTTACGGTAATACTTACGGGTGTGTTTACAACTGCGCTAGTTGGCGCTATTACTTGCAGTGTACCAACACTTATAGTTCCTACATTAATAGTTTTTGTTACAGCTGTACCAATTGCGTTTGAACCTTCTTTGAGTGCGAAAGTAAATACGTGGTTTCCCGATGTTGTACATCTCATAGGTCCAAAATTAATTGCTGTGCCAGATGTGACTGTAGCTGTACGATTTGTCAGCTCACATTTTGCATTATTCAGAGATGGTGAAGTTATTTCAACAGATAGATTTGCCGTTGAAACTTTATTTGCTGTAAGACGAAGATAAAATGTTTCATTCATATCTATGTCATTTTCTTCTGTTGTGGCTGATGTTGATGAATGTTTTGTCACAGTGCTAAGTGATCATTTGAGACATGCGCCATTCATACATCCATAAGCACAGTTATCTGTTTGGGTATAGGCAGCTTCTGTTGCTTTGTATTCTAAATTGATACATTTGTACTGTTGAACTTGGGTATTGTTTGCTGTACATTTATCATTTACCGCTGCTGCTGTTGGTTTGTATCTGAAAGTAATACTTCCTGCCACGAAAGGATCTGTATTAATATCAGTAGTTTGACATATATTATTTCTTTTTGATCCGTACCAATCTACATAGAGTGTTGTAAGACGGATATCATTTGTTAATTCATTGACTGATAAGGCAAGACTACGTATTTCATCCTTAACCACTTGAGTAGAGCTTGCAAGATTAGCATTAATCAAAACGTCGATACCATCTGTGGTATTATTAAATTCATCAGCTCTCCCCATAGCACGATTAATTATCTTTGTTTGCGGATCATTTGCTCCAGTACCAGTCAAACCTGCTGCTTTTAGTTTTGTTAAAAGTTCGGCCTTATCATTATCGCGAAATGTAATGATTTTTGGTTTTCGAGCCAATGAATCTTGATATACTTGCTCTAATAGTTCAAGTTCGGTTGCTGTTAGTGCAACAGGCACAGCTCTTGATTGCAGGTTTTGCATAATCTGCATTGCTTTATCAAAATTTGATTTGTCAGAGCCTGTGCTGGTTGAATTGCTATTCATATACCACGCTCACCCGGCAAGTACTATAACTGCCAAAATAAACACAACCTTTTTCATAAAAAAGCGATAGAAGATAAAAGTAACGCAGGCATTGTATTATTCTCTTCACAACAAGTCAAATATATGGTCTTATTTATATCCTTGACTCCAGGCCTTTTTCTATACAATGCTCATGTTTTACTCCCGTTTATCGGGATAAATTTATTTACTCTTTTCTCTCTTTATGTCTGTAAATGACGACAAGAAACGCAAGATCCGTAATATCGGTATCATTGCGCATATCGACGCTGGTAAGACCACTACTACTGAGCGCATCCTCTTCTATTCTGGTAAAACTCATAAAATCGGTGAAGTACATGATGGTGCAGCTACAATGGACTGGATGGAACAAGAACAGGAAAGAGGTATCACTATCACTTCCGCTGCTACTACATGTAACTGGAACTATCCAACAATTCAAGGTCAGGCTACACAGGATACAAAACAATATCATTTTAATATAATTGATACTCCAGGTCACGTGGATTTTACTGTTGAAGTAAATCGTTCTTTGCGTGTTTTGGATGGATTGGTTTTCCTTTTTAGCGCAGTTGATGGTGTAGAGCCACAGTCTGAGACAAACTGGAGATTGGCAGAAAGATATAGAGTTCCAAGTATAGCATTTGTAAACAAAATGGACAGATCCGGCGCGGATTTCTTCAATGTTGTGAATGATATCAAAGAAAAACTTGGTGCCAATGCTATTCCATTGCAAGTTCCAATAGGAGCTGAAGAAAAATTTAAAGGTGCTGTTGATCTTATCACAAATATCGCCATGGTTTGGAATGAAGAAGACCAAGGTATGACGTATAAAGTGATTGACATTCCTGCTGATATCGCAGATACTGTAGCAGAATATAGAGCAAAGCTTATCGAAGCTGTCGCTGAATATGATGTAGAATTGATGGAGAAATTCTTTGAAGATCCAGATTCTATCACAGTACCTGAAATAAATGCTGCAGTAAGAGCTGCAGTAATGGATCTTGCATTTACACCTGTAATGTGTGGATCCGCTTTCAAAAATAAAGGAGTTCAAGCAGTATTGGATGCAGTATGTGCATTTTTACCTTGTCCATTAGATGTTGAAGGCATAACAGGAACAAATCCTAAGACAGAAAAAGAAGAAGTTCGTAAGCCTTCAGTTTCTGAGCCATTTGCGGCATTAGCTTTCAAAATTGCAACTGACCCATACGTTGGTAGACTTGCATTCATGAGAGTTTATTCTGGTGGTCTTGATGCTGGGTCTTATGTATTGAATACTAGATCAAACAATAAAGAAAGAATATCAAGACTTTACCAAATGCACGCCAATAAGCAAAATGCTATCGAACGTGTAGAAGCAGGAGATATTGCAGCTGGTGTAGGATTTAAGGATATTCGTACAGGAGATACTTTGTGCGATGAAGCACATCCAATAGTATTAGAAAGTATGGTATTCCCAGAGCCAGTTATTGGATTAGCAATTGAACCAAAGACTCAGAAAGATTTGGATAAATTGGGTATGGCATTAAATAAGCTATCAGAAGAGGATCCAACTTTCAGAGTAAGATATGATGAGGATACAAACCAGACCGTGATAAGTGGAATGGGCGAGTTGCATCTTGAGATCATAGTGGACAGGTTGAGACGTGAATTTAAAGTGGAAGTTAATGAAGGAGCTCCACAAGTAAATTATAAAGAAGCACTTACATCAAGTGTGGAACATACTGAAAGGCTTAAAAAGCAATCAGGTGGATCTGGTCTATTTGCTCAAATGTCATTTGAATTAGGACCTGCCGATCAGTCATTCCTTGATTCAGATGATTTTAAATCTGGTAAGACTAAGCTCCAGTTTGTAAATGATATCTTTGGAGGATCTGTACCAAAAGAATATTTTGCATCTATCGTAAAAGGTTTTACTTCTATGATGGACAATGGTATCCTTGCGGGTTATCATATAGATAGTATGAAGGTGAGACTTTATGATGGTCAGACTCACGCAGTGGACTCAAAACCATTAGCATTCGAATTGTGTGCGAAGGAAGGATTTAAAGAGGCTGCCAAGTTGTGTAACCCAGTTCTTTTAGAGCCTATAATGAAACTTGAAGTAGTTTCTCCAGATGAATATGTAGGATCTGTGATAGGTGACCTTAATCGTCGTCGTGGTCTTCCTAAAGGACAAGAATCAAGATCAGGAGGAGCTGTAGGTATTCAAGCTGAAGTGCCATTAGCAGAGATGTTCGGTTACGTTACTCAATTGAGAACTATCACGTCAGGTCGTGCATCTAGTAGCATGGAATTTAGTCACTTTGCACCAGCGCCAAAAGGTATTGCTGATGCAGTGATAGAAAAATCAAAAGGAGCGAAAGCTTAAAAATAATAATGG
>CALFYH010000234.1 GCA_937952155.1 uncultured Saprospiraceae bacterium | reverse complement strand
ACAAGGCAACATATACCTCTGATTATAAGTTTTATTTTTACACCAGCATTAGAAGCATCATACAAGAGATTGATGATTTCCTCATCTTGAAGGCTATTCATTTTAAGGGTCATTCTGGCTTTTCGACCTTTTTTAGCGTTTTCGGTTTCTCGTTTTATAAGCTCGATAAACTTATCTTTCAGGTTAAACAAGCCAACACCTAGATACTCGAATGGTTGCGTCGGCCTTTGTTTAGTTTCCAAAAATGTAAATATCCTAGCTGCTTCAGATGTTATTCTTTTGTCTTTTGTAAATATACCAAAATCTGCATACAGTTTAGCTGTTTCTTCATGGAAATTGCCTGTTCCGATATAGGCATAAAGCGCAGGTTTTTCATTTTCGAGACGTCTGATTAATGCGAGTTTGGAGTGTACCTTAAATCCTGGCATACTATAATAGACATTCACACCAGCTTGCTCCAATTCTTCTCCCCATTTTAGATTTGCTTCTTCATCAAATCGGGCTTTCACTTCTATAAAGGTACTCACTTGCTTGCCATTTTTTACTGCATTTTTGATGGCAATCATGATTCTAGATATCTTAGCTACCCGATATTGTATGATTTTGATATATGTAACAAATGGGTCACTCGCTGCATCTTCAAATAATCGGATGACCGACTCATAGCTGTGGTAGGGCGGATGAATTAGGATGTCTTTTTGTTTTATTTTATCAAAAACAGAGACAGCATCTTCAAGTTCCGAAATTTTAATAGGTGGTAAGACTGGATCTTTTAAACCTACCAAATTAAAGGAAGGAAATCTGAAAAAGTCAGAATTATTATGATATCTACCTTCTGGCAATAAGTCCATTGGAGTAATCTCAAAAACATTCATCAGATAACTCAAAAAGTGTTTTGGCATAGTTCTGTCATACACCAATCTACTTGCCAGTCCAATACTTCTCTTGCTAAGACTTTTTTTAATCTTGGCCAATAAATCTCCTGAATATTCGTCATCTATATATAACTCTGCATCCCTTGTCAATTTGATGGAGTAGGAATCTAGAATATTGTACCCTGGGAAAATAAGCCGCACACTATGTCTTACGGCATCATCTAGCATAAGGATTTGTTTGATTCCTGCATGTTTGCAAGGCAATTCTACGAATCTTGACAAATGATCCGAAGGTATTTTTACAATCGCGTATTCTGAAACTGGTTTTACCACATCTTTGCTATGTAGATGCAATGCCAAGTACAAGGCGCCATTATTCAGGAAAGGTTTGATTTTTTTTTCAGCGAGGATCACCGGTTGTACAAATGGAAGTAAATTCTCATTAAAAAATGTATCTACAAATTCTATCTGTTCTTTATTAAGGTGATGCCATGAAAGTATCTGAATCCCATTTTTCTTAAGTTCTGGAAGCAGATTCTTTTCAAAAATTTCACTGAATTTTTTTTGTTGTTCATTTGCAATTTTAAGAATATCCTTTAAGACTATTTCTGGGGAAAAATCCATATTTTTAAACATGGATTTATTGGCCCTCACTAAATTGCGGTGATTGGCTACTCGTATTCTGAAAAATTCATCCAAATTGGAAGAATAAATGGCCAAAAATTTTAATCGTTCTAGCAAAGGAACTGAAGAGTCCATCGCTTCTTGCAACACTCTATGATTGAATGCCAGCCAACTCACGTCCCTATGTATAAGCTTTGCCATGATAACCGATTCTTATGCGCAAAAGTGCGATATTTTTTTTAAGATTACGGCATTTTCATGATTATTTAATACTTGGCGTAACCTATAACGTGCCTTTTATCTGGGTTAACAATTCGGGTTTTTAAATAATTAAACTGTGATTCTTAAAATTTGAAGCCCAAAGTCAATAGCAGCCTTGAAGGTGTATCAGCAAATGCATAATCGTGGCCACCAACAGTGATGTGGTCACCGAATTTATCAAAATTGCCTTCAAAAAGTAAATCAAGCCTTAATTTCCATAAGTCAACACCTGTACCTGCCTGCCATCCGTACGTTGCCGATTTGAAGCGCTGCTCATATCCTTTAATATCTACCGCATCCGAAATGCTGTTAATAAATAAGTGACCTACAACACCACCTTGAAATCTCAAAACGCCTACCTTAAACCCAGCCAATACGGGAATATCCATTGTATTATATTTTTCATTTCTGATGGTATTTATCACACCAGACTCACCATAAGTAGTGATATCGTAAGTTACTTTGTTGCTGTTAAATAGCAATGAAGGCTCTAGAAATAACCCAAGAGCGCTCAACCTTGTATAAATGCCAAAATGGTGTCCATAACCAGCATCGGCAATATGCCAGTCTATATTTTGTGTTCCATTTGTTGTAAAAATGCCTTTTTCAGCCAAATCATAGGAACTGACGCCTGCTTTAATACCAAATTCAATTTGTGCTTGAACGGTCATCATCGTACCTACGACGAAAATACCAAATAAAATAAAATGTCTCATGATTGTAAGGTTTGTATTTTATGAAAAATTTGGGGTTACTAAAATTTATATGTTAATAATGTCAAAACTAATGAGGTGATAACGAATAAACAGTTTGAAAATCTGTACTTTTACGCGCTGTTTAACTTTTGTTTAACCGTTAAGACAGTTTTTCATGCATGATAAGTGTATGAAAATGAGTATATTGTATTGATTGTTATTAGATAACTTATGACTGTAAAATATAATATAACAAAAAGGATGCCGATATGACGATCAAAGATGTAGAGTTTGTTGCTAGTTTCCCAAAAGAAAGCGCATGTCCTAAAGATGGAAGGCCTGAATTTGCATTTATTGGCAGATCTAATGTAGGTAAGTCTTCTCTTATCAATATGCTAACCAATAAAAAAGGTCTAGCAAAAGTTTCAGTTACACCTGGAAAAACACAATTGCTCATTTTTTTTGAAATAAATAATAAATGGTATCTCGTGGACTTGCCCGGTTATGGATATGCAAGGGCATCCAAGGATAAAAAGGATACATTTTCTAAAATGATCAGAGGTTACCTCGAAATGCGGACTACCTTGTACATTGCATTTGTCCTAATAGATATCAGGCATCCACTACAAAAAATCGATCAGGAGTTTCTGGAATGGTGTGGAGAAAAAAGTGTACCTTATGCGATCATTTTCACAAAGGCTGATAAACTCGGTAAGAAACAAATTCATGAAAATGTTAAATTTATTGTAGATGAATTGTTGGTTACCTGGCATGAATTGCCGCCATATTTTATAAGTAGTTCAGAAACGAAACAAGGCAAAGATGAGATCCTTGCTTACATAGATTCTATCTTGAAAGCTGACTTAACCCAAATCTCCGAACCCATTTTATGACACAGATATTTCCTCATTTAATACCTGAAGTAGCTGATTGGCCTGTTGCAAAACAAAGCAAAGATAGAGCAAATTTTATTAAGGAATTGGATCAGTTTGTCGAGAAACAAGTTTTAGAGACAAACAAAGGTAATCTCTATGATTTGATTTCAAAATCTATCTATCTCGAAAACCAAAGGATAAAACTGAATCCTTGGAAAGTGGATCCGCCAGACGAAAAATTGTATTGGAAAAATATTTCAGCAGAACTCGAAGTCAGCGTCCATAGCGAAGAAAGAGAAGAAAGAGAGCTCAATCTTCTCAAAAAGATAATCCATCGATACAATGAAGAGATCGTAGGTCATTTTAGTCCCGGTACATTTCGATTTTCGAGAATCTTCCTTTTATCTTTTTTCAAAAGGATTTTTAATAAATATTTTGACAAAGGTCAGTGGCGATGGGGCAATAAAGCCCAGCTCCAACAAAAAATCAAGGTTAAAGGCAATGTAGAACTTATCAGAACTTTATTTGAAAAAGGTACTGTTGTAATCTTGCCTACCCATTATTCAAATTTGGATTCTATCATGGTTGGCTATGCCATAGATACTAATGTAGGTCTTCCACATTTTTCTTATGGTGCAGGGCTAAATTTGTACAATGTAGAAATGGTCGCCTATTTTATCAATAGATTAGGTGCCTTCAGAGTAGATAGGAGAAAGAAAAATCCGATCTATCTCGAATGTCTCAAATCTATGGCCGGATATTCTGTACTCAAAGGTGTCAATTGTTTGTTCTTCCCAGGTGGTACCAGATCACGAAGTGGACAAACGGAAGATAAACTCAAGTTGGGTTTGATCAGTTCGCTGATTGAAGCACAGCGCTTGCATATTGAAAATAATGAAGATCGTAAAATCTTTGTCGTACCTTTAAATATTGGTTATCATTTTGTGTTGGAAGCATCACATTTGATAGATCAACACCTGCAATTAGTCGGTAGAGATAAATATAAAAGAACAAAATCAGGTGGCCCAACATTCGGAAGCATATTCAAATTTATCAAAGATATCTACGGTAAGTCGTCTGAAGTGTACATGTCATTTGGAGAGCCGATGGATGTTTTTGGTAATAAGGTGGACAATGCTGGAAAAAGTTTCGACAAGTTTGGTCATATTGTAGATACCAAGGATTACTTCACTTTTGCTGGCGAGCTATCTTCTAATAGTCAACGGGAAAGTATTTATGCCAAGTTGCTAGGAGAATCTGTTGTAGATGCGTATGCCAAATATAATGTGATTTTATCAAGTAATGTAGTGGCGTTTTGTGCATTTCATATCATTTATGAAGAATATAAGGAAACAGGATTGCTACAGCTTGTAAATCAAAAGTATAAGACATTTACAATTACCGCTGACACCCTGGAAGAGAAAGTTCGTATCGTGGTAAATTTGATTTTAGATAAGAAAAATAAAGATTTGGTTACCATTTCCGATGAATCATGGGACAATATATCAGATCTTATCAAAGAAGGAATTTCCAAACTAGGCATATATCATGCTGCCGCCGTTTTGAAGCTAGACAATAAAAATAATCTTGTTTGCGAAGACATTAGATTGTTGTATTTTTATCATAATCGCCTTACAAATTATGGTTTGGAGGAATTGATGGATTGGGAAAAAGTTTAAAATTCACAACATACCTATGAATTATATTATTTTTGATTTGGAGGCATCTTGTTGGTTGGGAAGACCACCACATGGCGTCAACGAAATTATAGAAATAGGCGCTGTAAAAGTGAATAATTATGGTGAGGTAACCTCATCTTTTTCAAAATTTGTGAAGCCTACTATCAATCCGATTTTATCCGATTTTTGTAAAAAACTTACATCCATTTCCCAAAAAGATGTGGACAAAGCAAAAAAATTTCCTGATACAATCCAAGAATTTCAGGATTGGATAGGAGCAGATGAGGACAATTATGTCTTGATATCTTGGGGCAAATACGATAGGACGCAGCTTGCTGAAGACTGTATCTTGCACAAGTTAGAGACTGATTGGCTTGATCACCATTACAATCTAAAACCTGCATACAAATCATTGAAATCTTTGAAAGACGAGCCGGGACTGAAAAAAGCAGTTAAGATGGAAGGATTTGAATTTACAGGAATCCATCATCGCGCTATCTCTGATGCCGAAAATCTTGCCAAGATCTTTATAAAATATTTTAAAGAATGGTCAGTAGGTTGATTTTTTCAACATGAAACTGATACCTTTGTACCTTCAAAATTAAACATGAAGACCAAAACAATAATAAGAGACAAGGTCAATGTCATTACCTTAGGTTGTTCAAAAAATTTGGTTGACTCCGAAAATCTCATTACACAACTCAAAGCAAATGACTTTGATGTAGCGCATGAAAGCCAGGATGATGCCAATATTATAATAGTAAATACTTGCGGCTTTATAGATCTTGCCAAAGAAGAGTCTATCAATACCATCGTACAATATGCGGATATAAAAGCCAAAGGCGGTATTGATAAATTGTATGTTACAGGCTGTCTGTCACAGCGATATAAAGATGATCTTGAGCAGGAAATTCCTGAGGTAGATGCGTTTTTCGGCACATTGGAGCTACCAGGATTATTAGCTAGACTCAATGCGGATTATAAGCATGAACTTATCGGAGAACGGTCATTGACTACACCTCAACATTTTGCCTATATGAAGATTTCGGAAGGTTGCAACAGGACTTGTTCGTTTTGCGCCATTCCGCTCATGCGTGGCAAACATATCTCACGGTCGATAGAATCCCTGGTCGCTGAGGCAAAACACTTTGCTTCTATTGGTGTCAAAGAACTAGTTCTTATAGCTCAAGAACTTACATATTATGGACTTGATTTATATAAGAAAAGAGCTTTGTCAGAATTACTTGATGCCTTATGTGAAGTCGATGGCATCGAATGGATAAGACTGCATTATGCCTATCCTGGTAAATTTCCTTTGGAAGTATTTGATACCATGGCAAAGCAACCTAAAGTGTGCAATTATTTAGATATTCCACTACAACATGCGTCTGATACTGTTTTGGATAGAATGAGAAGGCAGACTACTTGTGAAGAACAAAGATCACTTATCCTACATGCTCGCAATCGAGTGCCAGATATAGCAATTCGGACGACATTTTTAGTTGGATTTCCTGGTGAAAGCGAGGAAGAATTTCAGCAATTATGTGATTTTATTGAAGAGATGCGATTTGATCGTGTCGGTGTCTTCCAATATTCGCATGAGGAAGATACATCTGGGTATCTCTTGGCTGATGATGTCGATGCTGAAACAAAAGTGGCGAGGGCGAACAAGATCATGGAAATTCAGCAATCCATCTCGTTGGATTATAATCAGGAGAAAGTAGGGCAGATACTCCGCGTTCTTTTTGATCGCAAAGAAGGGGAATATTTTATAGGTCGTACTGAGTATGACTCTCCAGAAGTAGATAATGAAGTCTTAGTCCCAGCAAAGGATTATTTCGTTCGCCTTGGAGATTTTGCAATGGTAGAGATCAC
>CALFYH010000233.1 GCA_937952155.1 uncultured Saprospiraceae bacterium | reverse complement strand
CGGCAGTTTTATCTAGGATTTGATGTCGATTTACCTAAGTTAAACCCGAAAAGCCCATTTTTGAAAACCATCTGTTCAGTATTTAATATCTTCAAAATACCTTCACCTGCTTTGGAAATCAATACAGAAGGACAAATCAAGTTTCACTTCTTTAGATAGATTTATAAAAAAGACAAAGGTCAGATATAAGCTACCCGACCTTTGTAAACCTTTCATATCATCAATGGTGATGTTCTTCTTCTTCCTCTTTATGATCAGCGATTAGTTTCTGTTGTATATCAGACGGTACGGCTACATAATCAGCAAACTTGCGTGAAAACTTAGCTTTACCTTGTGACAAAGATCTCAACGTCGATGAATATTGATACATCTCTGCGATAGGTACTCGAGCTTTGATCTTTTGGTAATGGCCATCCGAATCCATACCCATGATAATGGCACGTCTTGTCTGTAAATCGCCCATGATATCACCCATTGCAGTATCAGAACAAGTAATATCTACATCATAAATTGGCTCTAGGATTTGAGCACCTGCGTTTTTGAATGCTGCTCTAAAGGCGCCGATAGATGCCAACATAAATGCCATATCATTGGAGTCAACTGGGTGCATTTTCCCATCGTAGATACTTACACGGATATCTTGACAATTGGAACCAGTAAGTGGCCCTTCGGTCATTTTTTGCATGATGCCTTTTTTAATGGCACTTGAATATTTTGCATCAATAGTACCGCCTACGATACACCAGTAAAATGCCAATTTTCCGCCCCATTCGAGGTCATCTACTTCTATATGTTTTACTGTGAGTCCTTCGGGATTTGGCATACCTTCATAATACGGTTCGATTCGCATGTGTACTTCACCAAATTGTCCAGCACCACCACTTTGCTTTTTGTGGCGATATACTTCATTGGCCGATCTAGTGATGGTCTCTCGGTACGGAATACGTGGTCTTTCGAAGTCCATGTGTACGCCAAAATTCTTCTCGATTCTGTACTTGATAAGGTCGAGATGCAACTGACCCTGACCGTGGATGATTGTTTGCTTTAATGTTGCATTTTGTTCTACGATAAGCGTAGGATCTTCCTCTTCAATCTGGTGAAGTGCCTTGATGAGCTTCTCCATGTCCGCCTTACTTGGTGGCACCACAGCTGTTCTGATCCGTGGTTCAGGAAAATGAATAGGATCAATTTCTATGTTTAATCCCTTAGCATTCAACGTATTATTTGTATGTGAATTTTTGAGTTTTAAAGTGACGCCAATATCTCCTGCCTGAAGGGAATCTATGGTATTCCTAACTTTACCTTCGGATTCAAATACTTGTGAAATCCTTTCGTGCGTACCATTTTTGGCATTGATTAGTTCATCTCCGGCTTTTACAGTACCAGCATATACCTTAAAATAACTGACCAATCCTACTTGTGGCTCAGAGATAGTTTTATAAATAAAAATAGAAGCTGGTGATTTCGAATCATATGACATAGTCTTTCCATCTGCCAATTCGAATGGTGGTACATCTGCTGGTGAAGGAGCTACATCATTGATAAAACCCATAATCCGGCCGCTACCTTTATCCTGTAATGCTGAGCAGCAAAATACAGGAAAAATCTGTTGATGGGCAAGCGCTATCCTTAGACCAGCGGTCATTTCTTCTTCGGTTAATGTACCTTGATCAAAAAATTTCTCCATGAGTCCTTCTTCGTTTTCGGCAGCAGCTTCTACAAGTGCATTGTGCATCTCCATCGCTTTGGCCATTTCGGTATCAGGAATTGGTTTTTTTTCTGGCTTGCCACCATTAGGTCCAAAAACGTACATAACCATACGAATAGCATCGATAATGGCGTTGAATCCAGATCCTTGATTTACTGGATATTGAGCAGCCATGACTTTTGATCCAAATCGCTCTTTGGCTTGCTCCAGAGTATTGTCAAAATCCGACTTTTCATGGTCTATCTGGCTAATAACAAATATCGTGGGCGTCTTGAAATCATTAACATAATCCCACAAGATCTCAGTACCTACTTCTACACCGTGTGCGCCATTTAGTACCATCAATGCCGTATCTGCAACCTTAAGTGAACAAACTACTTCTCCTATAAAATCATCAAATCCTGGTGTATCAAGAATATTAATCTTACAATCTCGCCACTTGACGTGCATCAATGATGAAAATAAAGAATTACCTCTTTCCTGTTCAATAGCAGTATAATCTGACATGGTATTCATCCCTCCGATAGTACCCATTCTATTGACAGCCCCTGACTCATAAAGCATAGCCTCTGACAGGGTCGTTTTCCCGCATCCGGAATGGCCCAAGAGGACTACATTCCGAATATTTTTTGTATCTACACTCATAATGTTAATGATTTTTTGATTTTATAAGATATCTAAAAATAATAATTTGTATTTATGCCATGAATACATATATTTTGTTTATAATTTCGGTAAAAGGTACAACCAATTTAATTAATCGTGATAATTTATAGCACAAAATATTAATATCAGAAACTACTTTTTATTCATAATATTTCAACTAATATTTAATTGACATATTTACAAGCTTTTAAGTAAACAATAAAAATTTCAAATATTGTTTATTCAAAAGATGGCGAAAGATAAAGCCTCAAATCATAATCGATTATCAGCAATATCACCACCAATAGTGATTATTGTCATTTAACTATATCAACAAAATTAAGCTTGTGACCTTGCAAAACACAAGTTTAGTAGTTGTATCACCGAATAACTTTCTCAAAATATCTTCAAATCTTAATAATATGTATAAGAAAATCTATTGCGAATAGTAATCCATAATACTGATTTAATGAATCAAAAGTGTCCATCAATTAAAGCACTATTTAAACTAAAAATGTCATTTTGTCGTATATTTTTACAATAAACTGCCTTTTTGTCATATTGAATTTGTCATTTTGTGACACTTTAGCATATAAATGTCTATTGGAATGACAATTGCAATTAGAGTGTTGTAATCAAATTTAAACAAAAATTTTAAACAAATTAAAAATGACACATACAATTGTAAGACCAGGCATGAGAAGATCAAATGATGATTTCAATAGATTATTCGGTGAATTTTTTCATAAGCCGATGCACCAGATTGTTCAGGAAATAAAAAATGTTCCTTCACCAGTTTACGCCAATATTTCCCAAAATGACCAAAGTTTTGACATAAAACTTGCGATACCGGGATACAACAAATCTGACATTTCTATCACATTGGATGAGAATAAGCTTATAGTTAAAG
>CALFYH010000232.1 GCA_937952155.1 uncultured Saprospiraceae bacterium | reverse complement strand
ATTAAGGGTATCTTATCTTAGTTTTCTTAGTGATTTCTATATGTGCTTAGTGGTTTTTATTTCATAATTTTTTATTTTTACCACTAATAACACTAAGTTTTTCACTAAGGTACAATAAGGAGTTTACTTTAACTTAGTTTTCTTAGTGATTTCTTTGTGTACTTAGTTGTTAAACTTTACCACCTTATCACCTTCTAATCTATATCGTTCTCCACTTTCAATACATTCAGCTTCACCATTATCATCGAAGGTAAGTCTATGTCCATATTCACTCATCCATCCCAACCGTCGTGCGGGATTACCAACCATCAATGCATAATCAGGAACATGCTTAGTAACTACAGCGCCTGCACCGATAAAGGCAAATTTACCTATGTCATGCCCACAGACTATCGTCGCATTTGCCCCTATGGAAGCGCCTTTGCCAACATGAGTTTTTAGATATTCACTTTTGCGATTGACAGCACTACGTGGGTTGATCACATTGGTAAATACACACGATGGGCCAAGAAAAACATCATCATCACATGTAACGCCTGTGTAAATCGAAACATTGTTTTGGACTTTCACATTATCACCTAGGATGACATCTGGTGAGATAACAACATTTTGACCAATATTGCAGTTTTTGCCCATGGTGCAATTGGGCATAATGTGACTAAAATGCCAGATCTTAGTGCCCTCTCCGATAGTACATCCTTCGTCGATGTAAGATGATTCGTGTGCAAAATAGGTCATAAAGTTTTGTGGTTTAAAAGTGCTTGTAATTGTAATTGGGCAGTTAACGATACTTACGCCATCGCATCCACTACTATCTTCCTAGCAATGAAGAACCCAACAGCCAAGAGACCACCGAGTAATCCACCTTTTATAATTTCGATAAGTAAAGACATAGCTGCTGGATCAAGTGGTGGTATAGGCTCGTCTATAATTACAATATCCGGCGTACCAGCAGTCAATGAAAAATCAGCCAATTCCTTATTTTTTGTAACTTCGGCATACATCGTTTTCAATTTTAAAATCTCTGTTTCCATAAGTTTCCTTTGAGTCAATAGATTCGGATCACTTAAATTGCGGTGTGAATCATTAAATCTTGACAATTGAAACTCTTTAGCACGCATTAATGAGAAAATCGAGTCTGTCTTTTGTTCTACAAATTCAAATGTATTTCGATTGCCTTTAGTTGAACTAGCTGTGTAATAAGCTTTTAGTTCGTCAAATACCAATTTACTAAATTCAATAGACAATTGTTCGTCTTTGGTTTTTGATGAGATGGTCAAAATTCCAGTATCTTCATTAAAACCATTGTTAAAAATCTGATCCTTTACATCTTTTCCACCAACTACTTTACCGTATAACATTTTTAATGCCTGAAGCTTATTCAAATCAAAGTTATCAATTGAATCCGAATCAAATTTAAAACCTGTCCAATCTTTGTTTTTATTGGTCCATTCCTTATCTAATTCCTGTAATGTAATAATGTGGTTGGCAATAAAATCCTTCTTGCCTCCAAATGTATCTAATGGAATAGTTGTAAAAAGCACTTTGTGAATGATGTTTCTTGACTTAGACAATGCAACAATTCGGTCCAAATTTACTTTACCACCTTTGCCAAGTCCAAAAGAACCTAGAATACCTGACAAGGCGCCACCGCCACCACCTGCATCATTGAGCGTATAGGTGAGTTCTGCAGTATAAGTAATGGGTGTATTTTTCGCTTTGTATCCAAAATATAGGACAAAAGGTATAGCAATTAATATAATCCACCATTTTTTTGCCCATAGCTCACGCCAAAATTCGAGGAGTTTTTCGATAAGCTCCTTTAATGTGATTTCGTCATCCTGATATGGAGGTATGTTTTGTTGTTCCATTTACTATTTATTGGACTTACTTATTAGCTAAAAATCTTTAGCTTGTATTGTTATAATAATAATGATTTCGGCAAGAAACTATGATTATTTTGTATGTAATTTTTTTATAGAAACCAAATATTCAAAATTAATGATACATCTTTTTGTAATATTCCTGATAAGCTCCTGATGTTACATGATCTAGCCATTCTTGATTATTGAGATACCAATCTAGCGTCTTAGCGATGCCCGTTTCAAATGTTTCTTGCGGCACCCAGCCTAGTTCTCGTTGAATCTTAGAAGCATCTATAGCATACCTCAAGTCATGGCCCGCTCTATCCGTTACATAAGTGATCAATTGCCTACTTTCGCCTTTACTGCGGTCCAGCTTATCGTCCATGGCATCACAAAGGAAGTGAACTATGTCTATATTTTTCCATTCATTGTGACCACCAATATTATAAGTCTCACCTGCTTTTCCCTTGTGCAGAATGGTGTCAATCGCTCTTGCATGATCCTCTACATACAACCAATCTCTCACGTTTTCGCCCTTGCCATATACTGGTAGCGGCTTCTTGTGCATGATATTGTGCAGCATCAATGGAATCAATTTTTCAGGAAAATGATTAGGACCATAATTATTACTACAATTGGAAATAACTGCTGGTAGATGGTAAGTATGATAGAAGGCTCTCACCAAATGATCCGAAGATGCCTTGGAAGCCGAGTACGGAGATCTTGGGTCATACGGTGTTTGTTCAGTAAACATCTCATTTCCCATCTCCAGCGAACCATATACTTCATCTGTACTTACATGATAAAACAGCTTATTCTCGTAATTTCCAGCCCAATGTTTCTTGGCTACCTGCAAGAGATTTGCTGTACCAAGGATATTGGTTTTTAGAAAGATTAATGGATCCTTTATGGATCGATCCACATGTGATTCTGCAGCTAGATGGACCACATGCGTGATGCCATGCTTTGAAAATATATCATCAACTAAAGCCTCGTCGCCGATATCACCTTTCACAAATGTATAATTGGGCACGGCTTGTATATCTTTTAGATTTTCAAGATTGCCCGCATAAGTAAGGGCATCGAGATTGACAATGTTATAGCTTGGATACGATGTTACCAGCCTTCTGACTACATGCGAGCCTATAAAACCAGCGCCACCAGTGATAAGTATGTTCATTTTATATTTGTGTATTTGAGAATTGTTGATTAGTTATATTGATTATGGTTTTTACTCATTACCTCCACCGCCTGGTCTTGGCTTTTTATCCGCCTTTCCATCTTTCAACCATTTAATGATGGCTCTGGCTTCTTCTAGCGTTGTTTTTTTAGCATTGGCTTTTATGATTCGCTGTTTTTCAGCAAGATCTTCAAAGAGCTGATAGGGTTTCAGTTTTTCGTTACTCATTTCAGATAGATTACTGTGTCAATGAAAAATAAGGTATCATCTTTTACCAAAACATTTTCTTCATGAAGATCTTCTATAATCATACCGAGCTCAGTATGTACATAATCATTCTTCTTTTTTATAGTGAATCCTTTGGAAAACATATAATTTCTTACCTTATCAATATTGGTTTTTTCTGTTGGTTCTACATAGTCTTGAGAAATGGCAGAATATAAAGTCTCATTTATCTTTAAAAAACCTAAAAGCTCATATCTCGTTTCCGGAAAAAGAATATTATGAACTATCAAGCTTTCCAAATATTGCGACCAATTTACGTAAAAAATAGCGTCGTTTAGTTTGATGACCTTTGATTTTTCATCATTAAAAAACACCTTTTGTTCTGCGCCTTCGTCCAGGTAAATAGAAAACTTCAATTCATCAAAAAACAAATTGTTTGTGACAATGTATTCATTTAAAATTTCTGCTTCTACACTTTTCTCACTATAGTCACTCGCATTTGAGCTCAAAGTTTCAGTGTATAGAAAAGTATAAATTTGTGAAATTAGGGTATCAGGAATATTGCATCCAAATCTTGTCTTTATCCTTTCTAAACCTAAGACCATAAAACTTCCATATTCAACTTTGTACTCAAAAACCTCATCTCCCTATACTATCATAATAAAAGCCCATATCTCTAGTCACCTGCACATCATAAATATTCCTACCATCAAAAATCGTAGGCTGATTCATGATTTTTTTCATTTTATCAAAATCTGGAGTCCGGAATTCATTCCATTCTGTGACGATGGCCAAAGCATCTACGCCTTCAATGGCATCATATTCATTGGCTGAAAATTCTATTCTATCTCCAAATACTTGTTTGACATTTTCCATAGCTTCTGGGTCATAAGCCTTCACTTTTGCTCCTTTATTGAGCAATCTGGATATGATAGTCAATGCTGGTGCCTCGCGTATATCGTCCGTATTGGGTTTGAATGCAAGTCCCCAGATTCCGATGGTTTTACCTGCCACATTACCGTCAAAATATTGGAGGATTTTGGATGAAAGTATTTCCTTTTGCAGGTCATTGACCTTCATCACCGCATTTAATATTTTAAAATCGTATTCATTTTCTTGTGCTGATTTAGCGAGTGCTTGGACATCTTTTGGAAAACATGATCCTCCGTACCCTACACCAGGGAATAAAAATCTTTTACCTATACGACTATCTGAGCCCATACCTTTACGCACCATATCCACATCTGCACCTAGTCGTTCACATAGATTTGCTATCTCATTCATGAAGCTGATTCTCGTCGCTAGGTAGGAATTTGCCGCATATTTGGTCATCTCTGCACTTCGCTCATCCATGAAAATGATTGGATTGCCTTGACGTACGAATGGTTCATATAGCACCGTCATTATTTTTTTCGCACGCTCTGACGATGTTCCTACGACCACTCTGTCTGGCTTCATGAAGTCTTCGACTGCTACACCTTCACGGAGGAACTCAGGATTGGACACGACATCAAAGAGCGAGTGATCCAGTTTTTCTAATAATACTGCTTCTACTCTTTCGGCTGTCCCGACTGGTACCGTACTTTTATCAACTATGACTTTGTAATCTGTGATAATCTCTGAAAGATCTTTGGCAACTTTAAGTACAAATGACAAATCCGCAGATCCATCCGCACCAGGAGGCGTGGGCAATGCAAGAAATATGATTTTGGCATCTTTGATACCTTCTGCAAGATTCGTTGTGAAATGTAATCGACCCGCTTTTGTGTTGCGTTCAAATAATATTTCCAAACCTGGCTCATATATGGGTATGAAGCCATTTCTCATTTTTTCTACTTTAGTGGCATCTATATCCACGCAAGTCACTTGATTGCCTGATTCTGCAA
>CALFYH010000231.1 GCA_937952155.1 uncultured Saprospiraceae bacterium | reverse complement strand
CATAGATTCTTCTACGGCTTTAAATTGATTTATTCTAATTTATATTATTATTTTGCTGTGTCTTCAACAGGCGCATAAGCTCGATATCCATCACTCATACAATACAGCTGTTTAAATCCCATTTCTTGCATGGTTTTCATGGCTCTTTCTGCAAGGCCACCAGCATAACAATACACTAAATATTGCTTTGTTTTATCTAATGCTGCCACTTTTTCTTTAAAATCTGGTGCTTTGTAATCAATTTGTATGGCACCTTTAATTTTACCAACAGCTGCTTCTTCTGCAGTACGTACATCAATCAACACAAGATTAGGGCCTTGTAATGCCTGAATAGGTTTGGTTTTTGCTGCAGTTACTTTTATAGCAAATGGTTCCATATGCGCAGTAGCTCGTCGATCTTCAGCAGATAACTGTGCTTGCATTGCATTTACAAAAAACACCGAAATTAAAAGTAATATAAATCTCATCTTAATTAAATTTTTTGGATTCAGCAACAAATATATATTAAATACTTCAAATTATGGTTAAATCACAATTGATTTTTTTCACAATATTAGAATATTATTAAAAATATCCAAACATACACATTACAAAGCCCCTAAAATCAAGCAATAATTCTGTAAAGCTTACTTACCTACAGGGCCAACTTCGATCCCTTCTTGGAAAGCGATACCGATTCCATTATTGTGATAGACCGTTTTGATTCTGCTCATTACATCATAATATACAGACCAATAATCATCAGGCAAGACATAAGGTCGTACAGACAATACAATATTTGTTTCACCAAACTCTTCAATACCTATCTCGGGTGTTGGGTTTTTAAGTACTTTGTCCATCGACATTAACTCATTAAATATCAATGACTTTACCTTAGGAAAATCTTCATTGTAAGGCATAAGAACTTTTAATTCAATGCGAATATTGCCTCTTTTTGAAAAATTCGTAATGATACCGTTTATTACTTCGCCATTGGGAATTACTAGAGTCTTATTGCCTGGTGTGACGACAACAGTATTGAATATCTGAATATCTTGAACCTTGCCGAATTTGCCTTTCACCTCTACCCAATCATCTATTTTATATGGTTTGAAGGTAACAATGATGATACCTGCTGCAAAATTGCCCAAACTGCCTTGCAAAGCCAGTCCAACAGCTAGGCCGGCTGCTGCCAACACTCCAACGAATGCTGCTGTATCGACACCTACCATTCCAGCTACGCTGATGAGTAGAAGAACTCTTAATCCAATAGAAACTAAAGCCACTAAAAAAGAAGTTATCTCTGGTGAGAAACCCGATTTGGACAGCATTCCAGAGAATACTTCGGACATTTTTTTTATAAACCAAATGCCCACTACCAATACTCCGATGGCCAACAAGAATCCTGGAAATGCCTCTATTGCCCAACTTATACCCAAATCTAAATATTTTTTTATTTCCATTTACCTAAATAATTATTATGCGACAAAGTTAATCGTAATTCAAAAGTTCTTTATTAAAATCTGACATTTCGATTGATTCCTTAAAATAACTATATAAGTCAGACGTAAATTTTGATTAAAAGTCAAAGAATCCTTACCTTTGCCGCACAATTAAAAAATGAGTTATGAACTTTGATGTAATAATTTTAGGTAGTGGACCTGGTGGATATGTTGCCGCGATCAGAGCAGCACAGTTGGGAATGAAAGTAGCCGTAGTCGAGAAAGAAAATCTAGGTGGTGTCTGCTTGAATTGGGGCTGTATTCCTACAAAGGCATTACTTAAAAGTGCTCAGGTTTTTGATTATATACACCATGCAAAGGATTATGGAATCACAGTCAATGAGCCGGTTGCCGAGTTCGGTCAAATGATTTCTAGAAGCCGTGGAGTAGCTGAAGGTATGTCAAAAGGTGTTAATTTTTTGATGAAAAAAAATAAAATAACCGTCATAGAAGGATATGGTAGATTGGCTCGCGGCAAAAAAGTTGTAGTCACAGATAAAGATGGTAAAAAGGCCGAATATAGCGCTGAGCATATCATTATCGCTACTGGTGGACGTGCCAAAGAATTGCCAAATATCAAAATAGATGGCAAAAAGATCATTGGATACCGTGAAGCTATGACATTGCCTGTTCAACCTAAAAAAATGGTCGTCGTTGGTGCTGGTGCAATCGGTGTAGAATTTGCATATTTTTATAATACAATTGGTACAGAAATTACCGTTGTTGAATTTATGGAGCAAGGTCTGCTTCCTAGAGAAGACGCTGATATATCTAAAGAATTGACGAAAGTCTATAAAAAAGCTGGAATGAAGATTTTAGCCAATTCATCTGTTGAAAAAATAGAAATGACGGATGAAGGTTGTAATGTTGTCGTAAAAAATCGCAAAGATGAAAGTGTGCAAACCATCGCATGTGACATCGTACTTTCAGCTGCTGGCGTGACACCAAATACAGAAGATATAGGTCTCGAAGTATTAGGAGTCGAGACAGAACGAGGAATGATCAAAGTTGATGCATATTACAAAACAAACGTGCCAGGCATCTATGCTATAGGTGATGTGATCCCTACACAAGCATTGGCGCATGTTGCGAGTGCTGAAGGAATAACTTGCGTAGAAAAAATCGCGGGCCATCACCCAGAACCCATAGATTACTCAAATATCCCCGGTTGTACTTATTGCTGGCCTGAGGTATCAAGTGTAGGAATGACAGAAGCTCAGGCAAAAGAAGCAGGTTACGAATTGAAGATCGGCAAATTCCCTTTCTCAGCATCAGGAAAAGCCAGTGCTTCTGGTGCCAAGGATGGTTTTGTCAAGATGATCTTTGATGCTAAATATGGCGAGTTCTTAGGTGGGCATATGATCGGAGCCAATGTAACCGAGATGATCGCTGAACTTGTTTTGGCTAAAAAACTGGAAAGTACAGGACATGAGATCCTAAAGGCTATCCATCCGCATCCGACGATGAGTGAAGCCGTCATGGAAGCCACAGCCGCAGCTTATGACGAAGTCATTCACTTATAACCAAAAGATAAGCACTTTTTGAAGAAAATAGCCTTAATTTCTGACAATCATTCCTATTATGGGGATGAAGTAACAACGCATCTTCAGGATGTAGATGAGATATGGCATGCTGGTGATATAGGTGATCTTGCTTCCATAGAAAAATATCGAGCTTTGGCAACCTTTCGTGCTGTTTATGGCAATATAGATGATCAATCCGTCAAAGATCTTTACGGGCTAAATGAGATTTTTGAATGCGAAGGAATCAAAGTCTTCATGACACACATTGGTGGATATCCTGGAAAATACAATAATCGTGTAAGTCAGATAATCAAGAGCGAAAAACCCAATCTGTATATTTGTGGGCATTCACATATATGTAAAGTAATGCCTGATAAAGCAAATAATTTGCTGCATATGAATCCAGGAGCTTATGGACATCATGGATTTCATAAAGTCAGGACAATTCTAAAATTTGAGATAGATAATGGTAAAATCCAAAATCTACGTGCCGTAGAACTAGGATTGCGAGGCATTATTGAAGAATAGTTTTATTGGTTCCCTAAACAATTTCGCCACCACAACTACTTCCTGCACCTGCTGTACAACCATAACAATGTTGATTGACGACGACATTTCTTTGCATTAGTGCATTTAAGTCAAAATCTCGAACGTGATTTGATGTAGAAGCCACCTTCATATCGAGCATTTGATTGAAATCACAATCGAAGATATATCCATCCCAACTAATTGACAAGGTATTGCGACACATTAGACCTGACAAGGTTGCTGGATTAAATGCTTCTACCAAGGTAGTCATGTATTGGGTATAATTGCCTGATTGGATCAAGTAATCCAAAAAACGACTGACGGGCAAATTGGTAATAGCGTACAGATTATTGAAAACTATACCAAATCTTCGATCCAATTGAAGCTTGAATTCATGTTCCAAAGCGTGTTGATCGCCTGGCAAAAATGCCCCAGATGGATTATAGACCAAGTCGATAATGAGCTTGCTATCTGGCTGCCCATATCCTACTTTGTTCAATAGCTTGAGTGCTTCGATACTATCATCAAAAACGCCTTCGCCTCGTTGGCTATCAGTGCGATTTTTGGCAAAATATGGCAGAGATGAGATTAAATGCACCTCATTTTGAGCAAAAAACTCTGGTAAATCCCGATATTTTGGATTGGACATGATGATTGTGAGATTACATCTATTGATTACCTTCTTGCCCATTTTACGGCATTCTTCTACAAGCCATTTGAAATTTGGGTTCATTTCGGGTGCACCACCAGTGATGTCCACTATAGGAATCTTATGTTTATCTATAATCTCAAGACATAATTCCATCGTGGCACGATCCATGTTTTCTGTCTTTTTATCTGGACCAGCATCTACGTGACAATGAGCGCAAGATTGATTGCACAATTTACCTACATTAATCTGAAATATCTCTGGTAATACTGGTTTTATTGGATTACCAGCTTTTTTCCCAAAAGGCTCAAAATGATCGTGTGTCAGAGATTGACCATTCAATACCTGGAGCTGAAAAAAAGCATCAGACAGCGCATTATGACTGCTGCTAAGCGATTTGGTTTTTTGTTTTACACCCATATTAGAAAAATAAACACCAAACGCTTACATAAGTTTGGATTTTATAGTATTCATCATCGGAACAGCATTGACCAATGTAGCGCCACCTTTGATCGCCGCAGCCACATGAATGGCTTCCATCATTTGCTCGTCATCAGCACCTGAAGACAAACAAGCGTCAGTATACGCATCCATACAGTAAGGACATTGCACGGTGTGCGCTACAGCAAGTGCAATCAGATTTTTCTCTCTAACAGTGAGTGCTCCATCTTTAAATACTTCATTATACCAAGCAAAAAACTTTCTGCCCATTTCAGGTTGTAAATCGGTGATCTCTCCAAATTTTTTAAGGTCTTCTGGTTTAAAATAACTCATTTGTATATTGTATTGATTTAAAAAAGGCAAGTGTACAAAATATTTTTCAAAAGAAGATTAGATATTTATTGCTTTTCGAAATGGTGTGGATTATTTTTTTTTAAAAAACTGGAAAGTGAGAAAAAATTGTCTTTCATATTGTTTTAAGTGATCGGGCCCCCTAATTGACAGGACTAAGATTATTAATTTAAAATGTAATTTTA